>CAZBSJ010000370.1:0-1516 GCA_964494165.1 uncultured Nitrospiraceae bacterium | reverse complement strand
CATTTCCTGAAGTGTAATTAATACTGATTTTCCAAGCGCCTCCAGGTCATATCCACCCTCAAGCGTGAAAACCACAGGAAGCTTTGCCGAACTGCCCAGAATCGCCCTCACAATATTTCTTATTCCCTCATCTGATACATGAATCCCTGCAAGAGGATCTTTGGAATGGATATCGTAGCCTGCGGATACGAGGATCATGTCAGGTTTAAAGTTTTTAATAAGATACGGCAGAACTTCATTGTATATTGAAAAAAACTTTTTATCACCCATGCCGCTGCTTATTGGTATGTTATATGTAAAATCTTTTCCCTTTCCCCTGCCTTTTTCTGCGTCTGAACCTGTGCCCGGATAATGGGGATACTGATGCGTGCTGAAATAAAAGACGGTGTCGTCCTCTTCAAACATATGCTGGGTGCCATTCCCATGGTGCACATCAAAATCAATAATAAAAATCTTTTTATAGCCGACTTTCTGGGCGTATCTGGCGCCGACAGCTACATTATTAAATATGCAGAAACCCATTGCCCTGTTTGCCTCTGCATGATGGCCGGGAGGCCTTACAGCACAGAATGCCCTTTCGATTTCGTGGGATTTGCATCTCTTTACAGCCTCTATTACTGCGCCTGCTGCGTACAATGCGGCCTCAATGCTGTTTTCAGATATGTAGGTATCAGGATCAGCATACCCCGGCTTTATTGTCTTTGATCTTTCCACATATTCATGAGTATGTACAGCCTCAATATCTGAAAATTCTGCCTTTGAGGGTTTAATATGCACAAGTTTGTCCCAGATTTCAGAAGATTTAAGCTTATCAATAATTGCTATCAGCCTTTCTTTGCATTCAGGATGCCATTTAGGGGTTTCATGCGTCAAAAAAATGTCATCGTATACAAGGCCGACCTTTTTCATGCCTTAAATCTTATCAGAATTTAAATTTTCTTTCATAATTTTTGCATGTTTTGTTATTATTTCTACAAAATATTTCCCCTTTCCAAGGAGGCATTATGTCTGAGCTAAAGAAGATGTACCGCACTATTATGGATGATAACTTTCCTGAGGATATGACGATAAAGTTTGGTGATCAGACACTGGTCTATAAAAAACGCGCCTGGAAGATACCTGATGAAAAAACAGGCGAGCTTATCGAAAAAGGCCTTCGCTACGGCGAGAATCCGGACCAGCAGGCAGCGATTTATGAACTGGTAAACGGCAATCTTGTCCTGGCCGGATGCGAGTACATAAACCCCGGGAATGGGCTTGTAAGCAGGATAACGGAAGAAGACATGATTCAGGCAGGAAAGCATCCTGGAAAGACAAATTTCACTGACCTTGATAATGGTTTAAACATATTGAAATATCTGACAAATAAGCCTGCTGCTGTTATCCTCAAGCACAATAACCCATGCGGAGCAGCCTACGGCAAAGATGTTGCGGAGGCATACAAAAAGGCTAACATGGCAGACAGGATTGCGGCATTCGGCGGTTGCCTTGTCGTTAACAGGGCAATGGATAAGAC
>CAZBSJ010000369.1:0-1520 GCA_964494165.1 uncultured Nitrospiraceae bacterium | reverse complement strand
ATGATACAGAGATTTTTGAAAAAGGGATGATGGTATTTGAGATGCTTTATGCATCCAAAGGCGTATAAACAGAGGAACGAAAATGATGTCAAGGCCAACATTCAGTCAGGCTTTCAGATACTGGCTAAAGCTCGGATTTATCAGCTTTGGAGGGCCTACCGGGCAGATTGCCATCATGAATAAAGATCTGGTAGAAGAGAAGAAATGGATTGATGAAGACCATTTTCTTCAGGCTTTCAATTTCTGCATGCTCCTTCCAGGCCCAGAAGCTCAGCAGCTTGCTATCTATATAGGCTGGTTATTGCACGGCATAAAGGGCGGCATTGCGGCTGGCGTGCTATTTGTCCTTCCGGCCGTGTTCATCCTTTGGGCGCTATCCTGGCTGTATGCTTCTTTGGGAAATGTCCCGACGGTAACAGCTTTTTTTTATGGACTCAAGATCGCGGTTGTGGCTATCGTAGCTGAAGCTGTTATCAGAATTGGGAAGAAATCTCTTAGAAATAAAGTTCTTGTCGCACTGGCTGCTCTCTCTTTTGTCGGCATTTATTTTTTTCACATTCCTTTTCCAGTAATCATTCTTACTGCAGGAGTAATCGGCTATGCCGGAGGGAAGTATCTGCCGGAGAAGTTTGCAGTATCAGGGAACAGAAATAGCTTTAAACACGGGGAACACTTTATCTCCAAGATAAATCCTGAAAAATCAGATCAGGCTACATGGAAACATACACTGAAAATCATAGCAGTTTGTCTGCCGCTCTGGTTCCTGCCTGTCATTTTTCTCGGAATATGGAGAGGATGGAACGATATATTTGTCGATATAGGTGTTCTTTTCAGTAAAGCTGCGATGGTAACGTTCGGCGGCGCCTATGCAGTGCTTGCGTACATTAGCCAGCAAGCAGTAAGTCATTATGGCTGGCTTCCAGCCGAGCAGATGATAGACGGCCTTGGACTGGCTGAGACAACGCCCGGTCCACTTATTATGGTAACTCAGTTTGTTGGATACCTTGCTGCTTATACTCACGCGAAAGGGCTCCAGCCTGCTGTTGCCGGTGCAATAGGGGGGCTTCTCACTACGTGGTCTACCTTTGTCCCATGCTTTATGTGGATTTTTGCCGGCGCACCGTATATCGAGCGGGTAAGGAAAAACGTTAAACTCGGCGCTGCACTTTCGGCTATCACCGCCGCTGTTGTCGGTGTAATACTGAACCTGTCAGTTATTTTTACTAACCATGTCCTGTTGCCAGTTGGAAAAGGTTTTGACTGGTACGCAATGTCTGTTTCGGTAATCGCGTTTACAGGCATGATTCGCTTTAAATGGGGAATGATCCCAGTCATTATTGGTTCTGCTTTGGCAGGATATATTTGGAAAACACTAATCTTATAAAAAGGAGGAAAGACAATGCCACCAATTGATAAGCATTCAAAGATAAGTATCGAAAGGACAGGGAAGGATTATCGAAGCGTGCATGAATGGATTGATGACCCTGAAAAAAAGGTTGAAAGGCATGACATCACAAAGA
>CAZBSJ010000368.1:0-1531 GCA_964494165.1 uncultured Nitrospiraceae bacterium | reverse complement strand
AGCCCCATAGGGCCGCGTGCGTGGATCTTATCAGTGGAAATCCCTATCTCAGCCCCGAGCCCGAACTGATATCCGTCATTTAATCTGGTCGACGCATTAATAAGAACTGCCGAAGAATCAACCTCTCTTAAAAACCTCATCGCCTTTTCATAGTTCTTGGTTACTATAGAATCAGAATGTGCAGAGCTGTATTTGGCGATATGCTCCATAGCATCACCCATGTCCTTTACTACATTTATGTTTAGAATAAGATCCAGATACTCCATATAAAAATCATCCTCTTTTACCTCAGCAATTGAGCTGTCTATTTTCCGTGTCTCTGCGCAGCCTTTAAGGGTTACTCCGGCGTCTTTAAACCTTTTTATCATTGAAGGCAAAAATGCCTTTGCGATCTTTTGGTTAACGAGCATGGTCTCCATCGCATTGCATGTGCCGGGCCTCTGAACCTTGGCATTAAAACATATATCTTCAGCCATCTTCAGGTCTGCATCGCTGTCAACATAGACATGGCATACGCCCTTATAATGCTTAAGGACCGGGATCCTTGAGTTCTCAGTGACCGCCCTTATCAGCCCCTCTCCGCCCCTCGGGATTATGAGGTCGATAATGCCCTCAAGCTTGAGCATTTCCATTACAGCCTCTCTCTCTGATATATCAATAAAAGTTATTGCATCTTCATGGAGGCCTGAGGACTTTGCGGCATCCCTTAAGACCTGAACTATTGCCCTGTTTGAATTTATCGCTTCTGAGCCTCCGCGGAGCACTACGGCATTGCCGGCCTTTAGGCATAGGCTCGTGGCGTCTGCAGTAACATTCGGCCTTGATTCGTAGATTATCCCGATAACGCCTATTGGAACACGCATCCTTCCTACAGTCATGCCATTCGGCCTCAGCCACATCCTTGTTATCTCTCCGACCGGGTCAGGAAGCGCTGCGACCTCAACAAGCCCCTGTGCCATCTCATTTATGCGCTTTTCATTCAGGGTCAGCCTGTCTATCATCGCCTTTGAAAGCACTTTTTTCTTTGCAAATTCAATATCCTTTTTGTTCTCATTTATGAGTTCAGCGCTTCTCTTCTTAAGCTCATCTGCCATCTTCAAAAGGGCATTGTTTTTTTCTTTTGATGAGACCTTAGCAAGGGCTCTTGCTCCCTGCCTTGCAGCCAATGCCTTATCCAGAACGAATGCCTTTATATCCATAATTCCCCCACTTTAGTTTATTTTAATGTCTTCTATTTTAACCTGAATTATTGCATTTGTGAGATATCTTCTGAAAGAATAGTAAGCATTTTTTTCCGTGATGAAATCTTGCCGGCATATCAGGGGACACATGAAAAAGCCGTGATGCAACACCTTTCGACATGCCATGCCATTATATTTGAGTTTTTCCGGTAAAAACTTTACTTCAGCTTTAAAGTGATTTAAAGCATCCCGGCTCATAACGCATGGCATATTATAATCTAGGTTGCAGTTCACGGGTTTTGAGGGTGTTTCCTGATATGATTTCATGTGAGCCGTCACGGAAGCAAGGG
>CAZBSJ010000367.1:0-1536 GCA_964494165.1 uncultured Nitrospiraceae bacterium | reverse complement strand
AAGAGATGCACGGACTGCCGGTAACTATAAGGCTTCTTGACCCGCCTCTTCATGAATTCATACCTCATTCGGATGAAGAACTGAAAAATCTTGCCCATCAGATGGAAGTGCCATTCGATAAATTAAAGGCAAGAAACAAATTCCTTCATGAATTTAACCCCATGCTCGGGCACAGAGGATGCAGGCTTGGAATCACCTACCCTGAGATTTATGCAATGCAGGTACAGGCAATCATGGAAGCCGCATGCGAGCTCGCAAAGCAAAAAGTTAAGGTCATTCCTGAGATAATGATACCTCTCGTAGGCCATGTTAATGAGCTCACGATGCTGAGAGACCTTACCATCAAAGTTGCTGGCGAGGTACAGAAAAAATATAAGATTAAGGTTAATTACACCGTGGGAACCATGATAGAGCTCCCGCGCGCAGCAATAACAGCAGATGAGATAGCAACACAGGCTGACTTCTTCTCATTCGGGACAAATGACCTCACACAGACAAACTTCGGCCTTTCAAGGGATGATGCAGGAAGATTCCTGCCCTTCTATGTTGAGAAAGGCGTACTCGAAGACGACCCGTTCATTACCCTTGACCAGGACGGCACAGGCCTTCTTATGAAGATTGCCGTTGAAAAAGGAAGAAAGACAAAGAAAGGGTTGAAGATGGGTATCTGCGGTGAACATGGAGGCGACCCGAGGTCAGTTGAGTTCTGCTACAAGATAGGGCTTGATTACGTAAGCTGCTCGCCATATCGTGTGCCGATTGCAAGGCTTGCAGCTGCTCAGGCAGCGCTTAAGGAAAAGATGGGCAATGACCTAAGCAAGTCAACTGTATAACAAGACTAAATTTACAAGAAAAGGCATAGACGGTAAAAGGTCCATGCCTTTTCTTGTCTGTTCATGTATCTGACAACCTACAAAATATAAACTATAATCTGCTTGACACCCCTAAAAAATATTGCAAGTTGCAGTTGACCCAATATGTTATACTAATAAGTAGCTTAACTTAAACTATTCTCAGCAACAGGGGAGGCCATAAAATGAAACGCATTCTGATGTTAGTAGTTGTCATGTCAGTATTTGCCTTGTTGATAGCCGGACAGGCTATAACTGCAAGCTCACAGGACAACGCACCTTTATCAGGCAAGGTGGTCGAGACAATGGATTCAGGCGGATATACCTATGCTCTTATTGAGAAAAATAAACAAAAGACATGGGTTGCTGTACCACAGGCAAAGATAACAAAGGGACAAAGTGTAAGTTTTCAGCCTGGTATGGAATTGGAAAACTTTGAGAGCAAGACACTAAAACGCAAATTCGAAAAGATAGTCTTTTCAGGAGGACTTCTTAAGTAGCAAACACCAAGCAATAAAATACAGGCTCACATATGGGCCTGTATTTTAATCAATTAGAAACCTGATAGTCAAAATCATCAAACCTTATAATTTTATTGAAAGCATACGGTCCAATGCTCTTTTGGCAGGGATCCGTATGTTTTCAGGCACCTTAACCTCATATGTATTCTCTTTAAGCGCCCTTA
>CAZBSJ010000366.1:0-1545 GCA_964494165.1 uncultured Nitrospiraceae bacterium | reverse complement strand
CACCTGGGGAATGGTCCTGAAAAACCAACTGGGGAATGCATCTGAAAAATGACAATTGAGCATCGCAGTTATGGATTTCGCCTGCTCATTGAACGAAAGTTCTGCAAACGTTTTTTGATCACCTTTATGTCTTTTCTTTGTCATAATATTTGCCCTCCTCATAACTCATCAATTATTTAATGTTTCTTAAATAGGCGACTCTTTGCTCTGTCATTTGAACCATGCAATCTTTGATCATAACTGTTTCAAGTGTGCCTCCCTGCATTTCTTTTCCGGCTTGAGCACACTTTGATTCTTTTTCTTTTACCCATGCGATCTGTTCTTTTTTTAGGGATGACTTTTTCGATTCATCAAGGTCTGCCATTTTTTGCTTGTAAAGAATATTCAGCTCTTTATCTGCAGTAGAATATTTTCTGTCGAGACATTCAAGCTGTTCGGCAGTGATTGACAAATCAAGTCCTTTGCAAATGCCACTTTGTTCGGCTGTGGTACCTTCTTTCTTCTCTGGCTCTGTGGATTGCTGAGTCTGTTTATCTTCCTTTGGTGGCGTGGGAGCCGAACTACCGACAGCAGAGAAGCCTACTATAATCCAGCCTGTCTTGCGTTTTTCAAGGTTTAAAGTCACGTCCGACCCTGTTACCGGGCTATAAGAGGCAGTTGCATATCTAGGATCTTTTTTATCAAAATTAACCTTTAAGGTCGACACAGCTCTATCATATCTTTCTTTTGAAAGAGATTCACACATTCCTTTTATAAACTCAGTTTTCATCTTGAGCTTGAATTCGCTATTTAAACTGAAAAATTGTGCGTCGCTGGATAACATCTTCATCATCTCGTCGAAATCCATGTATTTATCAACGTTCTCATAGTCCTTTTCGTAAATTGCTTTTAAAAATTTACTCGCAATAGATAAAACTTCATTCTTTTCATTGCTGCACCCAGAGACAAGCGAAATACTAAGAATAATCAACATCGTAAACATGATTTTGATACTTTGCGTTAGCTTTGTCATTTTTGCCGTCCTCCTGTTTAATTTTTACGTACAACAGGGGCCGCTGAGCGACTGCGACGGAGGCGGGAAGCCCACGCAGTTGTGGGCTGGTAGCCGCAGGAAGCAGTGCGCTCCAGTGGCTTGATGGGCGGCCTCTATCAGAGGACGCACAGCGAGACGCTGGTGTGAGCGCAAGCTCAGCGGCCCCTGATGGGGCGAGGCCTCCTTATTGTCGTTCATGTCCCTGACCATTGTTTTTCTGTTATTGTGGGCAGGGACATTTTTATATCCTCGCCCCATCGCAAAGGCTAACCAGAGAGGGGTATATGATAAATAAAAAAACTCCGACAGTTACCCCGAATCTGGTTGAGCCGCTTGTGTACGCCCGTCATGGGCGTGAACTTATGGGGTGGAAGTCCCCTGTACGAGAACCGAAAGGTATTCATGATTAAGGATACTAACAAAAGTACGAGCCGAAGGCAAGGGCATCTCCGCGAGGAGGTGTGCGACAAATTTATAGTACGTAATTTCAGGCCGCACGGTTCTCCCAGAAA
>CAZBSJ010000365.1:0-1551 GCA_964494165.1 uncultured Nitrospiraceae bacterium | reverse complement strand
CAATATGATATTTTAGGAGGAACAAAATGTGCGAGGCAAATGCATATATCTTTAAGGAAGGCAAAGAAGAACTTTATCTCGAGAATGTGGATGTGATGCGACCTGAAGAAGGCAAAATCTATCTCAAGAATCTCTTCGGAGAACAGAAGGTCTTCGAAGGGGCAATACGAGAGATATCGCTCCTAAAACATAGGATTATTCTGGAAAAAAAATAACACTTGCTATTGAAACAATTCTTGATGTTAATTCAGACTTGATTTGACAATTGGGGTATAAATGAAAAACATATTGTTGTCATTGACTCTATGTCTTGTAATTTTCTCAGGAACAATACACAGCTTCGCAGACTCCATACCCCAGCGCCATGCTTGGGAAGCAGGGACTGACGTGTCAAGCATCAGCTACAGAGAACCTGGGGTTATGCGCAACAGCGGCATCATGTACGGACTGGTCGGCTCTTATACATATCGTGGCTGGCTGCCTCCATCACCGGAGCACATTGATCGCGTAATGTTGAAAATAGAAATAAAAGGAAGCTATGGACAGGTAGATTACAGAAATTCTGGCTCACTGGATAATATAGATGATTTTATGTTTGAACTCAGGGGATTAGGCGGATACGACTTCTCTCCAACAAAGACATTTACGATTACACCATATATCGGAATAGGATACCGTTACTTGCTTGATGATGCTTCTGGGAAAGTATCTTCAACAGGCGCGCTTGGTTATAAAAGGGAATCAAATTATTTTTATAGTCCTGTAGGGATTGAAACTTTTGTTGACTTAAAGCACCGCTGGTCTTTAGGTGTAACAGCAGAGTATGACATTTTTTGGAGCGGGAAACAGATAAGCCATCTCAGCGATGTTGATTCGGGCTATAATGATCCTGAGAATAGGCAGAAGCATGGATATGGTGTCAGGGGATCTTTCAGACTACAGAGAAAATTGGAAAGGTTGTCTATTGTAATCGAACCGTTTATTAAATATTGGAACATCGGCAAATCAGACAATGCGGATGTAATACTAAATGGAATCAAGGTCGGTGAAGGTTACGAGCCGAAAAATAACTCTACTGAGATTGGCCTTCGATTAGCAGTAAGATTTTAACCTATGAGAGAAATGTTCATTGCTTTCATAGATTTTATAGCTTGAATGCTTCGTCGTAGAATCTGCTGTCTACTGAAAACTCTACTGCCAGCGAAAACATATTATCCGGCATATCTAGACCTGTAAGCCTTGTCATATCCTTTTCTGTTGTAATGATTCCTTCTGCGTTATGTTTTCCTGCTTCTTTCAAGATATCCCCAATATCGCCTTGTTTATATCTGTGATGGTCTGGATAAGCCTTAAAGCCCTTTATTTCACATCCGATGCTTTTTAATGTCTTCTTAAATGAATCAGGATTGCCAATCCCGCAGAATGCAAAAAAGCCTTTATCCTTTGCCCATTTCAACGGCATAGTAACGCCTGACGGGCCAATGATTCTTACAGGCTTATGGCCGGAGAAAAATACGCGCGCATCTGAATTATGATTTCTTATCTCTTTTA
>CAZBSJ010000364.1:0-1562 GCA_964494165.1 uncultured Nitrospiraceae bacterium | reverse complement strand
TTGAGGTTACATTCACAAAAGGCTCAGACGATTACCATGGCATAACAAGCGATTTGTCCGGCAAAGGATTATTTATAAGAACCCGACATATTTTCCCTCCCAGCAGTGTGCTTGATATAAAGATAACTCTGCCGGATGGTTCGATTTCACAAGTAAAAGGCGCGGTAAAAAGAGCAGTAGATATTCCTATATCCACCTTCAAAAACGGCCTTGGAATAGAGATAATCCAAAAGGATGCCGCTTATGATAAATTCGTAAATTCTATGGATGCCGGCTCAGGTGCTGAACAACCAAATGCTTCAGCACCTAACGATCCTCAGCCTTCAGAGATGCCGGAACATCTCATAATACCATGCTCAAATTGCAATGCAAAAAACAAAGTGGCAACAGCAAAACTCTCACTCAAACCAAGGTGTGGAAAATGTGGAACAGCATTAAGTCAAGAGGGAGCCATTTAATATCAGGCCTGTTAAATTCAGCTTACCCGTCCTCATGCCCCATATGTAAAGAACCCTCAAACAATTATGTTTACTCGCCAATCTGCTCTGAATGCTGGCAAGGGATTGCTCAATACTCAGGCCCTTCATGCAAGATATGCGCACTGCCGCTTGTGTCCGAACACTCAACAGTATGCGGTGAATGTATAAGAAAAAGCCCATCTTTTTCCAGGGTCCTTACTTACGGCATCTATGCTGGAACTATGGCAGAAGCAATCAACCTGATGAAATTTTTTAAATTTAAACGGCTTTCGCAGCCTTTGGGTTCGTTGCTGTTTAATCTTCAAATGCCTGAGTGTGATGCTATAGTTCCGGTTCCGCTAAGCAAACAAGCGTTGAGGGAAAGAGGATTCAACCAGTCTCTTTTACTGGCAAAAATGCTTTCTGAGAAACTTAGAAAACCTCTTCTTATTGATTTGCTTCTCAAAAAAAAGGACACCCCGGCCCAGGTCGGCCTTAGCGCAAAGGAAAGAAACAAAAATCTTAAAGGCGCCTTTGAGGTCAAAGAAAAGATAAATAAGAAAAAACTCCTGCTTGTTGATGATGTAATAACAACAGGCGCCACTGCAAAAGAATGTTCCAGGACACTTTTTAAGGCAGGGGCCAAAGAGATAGTTGTGATTACACTTGCGCGTTCCAGTATGATATAATAAAAAAATTCCGTACCTATGATTGATTTACACACACATACTATTTTTAGTGATGGCGAGCTTATCCCTGCTGAGCTGATAAGAAGGGCTTCTGTTATCGGCTATAAGGCAATTGCCATTACCGACCACGTAGACCATTCAAATATCGAAACAACAATACCTAAGATAGTAAAAGCGATTAAGGCGCTGCGTGAATTCGTCTCGATAAGCGTTATTCCTGGAGTAGAAATCACTCATGTCCCTCCTTCTCTAATCCACTCCCTTGTTAAAGAGGCGCGCCAACTCGGCGCAAAGATTATTGTTGTACATGGCGAGACAATTGCCGAACCTGTAGAACAGGGTACAAACAAGGCTGCCATAGAGGCAGGCGCTGATATACTGGCCCATCCGGGCATTATCTCTACAGAAGACCTTC
>CAZBSJ010000363.1:0-1587 GCA_964494165.1 uncultured Nitrospiraceae bacterium | reverse complement strand
ATCAAGCAGGGAGCTTGAAAAAACAATGAATGCTATGCAGGCCGGCAACATGCAGATGAATGTTGTAGCCGCATAATGGAAAAATTTTATCTTTGTAAGGCCGAAGGCGTAATTAAGGAGATTAAAAGGGAAGAGCGGAATAAGCCTTGTAAAGGCAACCACTTTCCATCCGTGTTGTTCTACTCCCTTATCAAGCCGCTGCCATTTCGGACCTGTGAGTTTCCCTTCAATCCAGTCCCTTGCAAGATATCGTGAGACCAGAAAGGCTACACACGCGCCTAAAGTTGCGCTGGTAATTGTATAGACCACACCCCAGAATGGTCCAAATAGTATTCCTCCGACTATTGTTATAGGAAGTCCTGGAAGAAAAAGGGCAGGGGCAACTGTATAGACAAGCATATATATAACCGGAGCCAACGCGCCGTAACTCTGTATCAGGGTCCTTAGTGTCTCCTGTTCAAGATACCGTGTTGCACCGGTAAACTTTACTGTAAAAATTGCTCCGGTAATAAATAGGATAAAGATGATAAGCTTAAGCAGGCTGCTTTTTTTGCTGTCAGCTCCTGCTGCAAAAGTTCTCTCTCTGGTTACAGAGGCATCAATATTTTTTCTGAAATATTTTTTCAGCCTTAACCTGTTTAAATAGGTTAAAGGCGCCCTGGATACTTTCTCCTTGCCCTCCATAGTAGCCTCTGGTTCAAAAAGGAGATCAACAAGGTGGCTTGCAGGTTGTGATGAACTTAAGAAATTTACACAGCCAGCACAGTAGGTTATAATTCTTTTCCCATTTGTTTCACTCTTCCTCAGTTTGCCCCATCTTTGAGCCAGGTCTGGGTTTAAACATCCGACTGACCCACCTTCGCCGCAACAAAGAGTTTTTGTCTTACTATGGGGCACCTCTTCAATTTTTAACCCTGTTTTCAAAACAAGGGCTCTCGCGGCAGAATGAACAGACTCTTCATATCTTACCGCACAAGGATCATGAATAGATATTGTGCCGGATATGTTTTCTGCAGTTGGCAGAGCGTTTGACGCAATCACCTCATATACGGTTTTGACATTAAATGCTTTCCCATGCATTTTAAACAGCTTATAACAATTAGGGCAGGCAACAAGAACCGTTTTAATTCCATTTCTAATAAGAAAGTCGCTCATTTCCTGAAACATGGTTTTAAAGTGTTTTTCGCGACCGAGGTCATAGGAGGGTTTTGTGCAGCAGTCAAGAACGATCCCTAACGAAGGTTTTGCTTTTTTTAAGTGCTCATAAAGTTTTATGACCTTATCAGGCCGTGTTCCCGGCAGAGTGCACCCAGGGAAGAATATCGTGTCGCAGTTTTTGGGAAAAGCATAATAAGTGTATCTTTTTGATGTCCCTCTCTTTTCGTATCCTAAAATGCCGGAATGTTCCGGATAATTCCCTTGTCCACGATAAACAGCCTCTCTCCTCATCTCAAGAAACATATCAGCCGGATTGATTTTTACAGGACACACAGCAGCACAAAGCTGGCAGAGGCTGCATTCAAAGGGCATGGCCTGATATTTCTTGTCAGAAGGATTATACGAATCAGCGATATCCTTCGGTTTACC
>CAZBSJ010000362.1:0-1593 GCA_964494165.1 uncultured Nitrospiraceae bacterium | reverse complement strand
TTAAAGGAGGCAAAGGGCAGATCAGTCTCATGCCATCTCTGGAATCCTTATTGATTCCGGCTTGCTGTCTAAGAAATTTTCGATTACAACTACACTACCAACGCACAAGTTCCTTTGCCATCGACAATGATTTTGATGATGCAAAGATGATAGGAGTTGGGATATTCAAGAAAAGATTAAGTCATAAGCTATCTCATACTTTTAACACCTCCGCAAAAATCTTCAGGGGTTCGGGGCATTTGCCCCGAACCCGTTTTATTTTTCTTGACTCAATTTATTAATACGTATATTATACGTATAAGGAGGACGTTATGCCCAAGGCCACATTAAAAAAAGAAAAATGGACATTATCCTTTGACCCCAAATTGAAGGATGCTGTTATACGCGAGGCAAAGGCCAAAGGGATGTATCCTGTGAATTTTCTTGAAGAGCTTGTAAGAGAAAAGATCAATCCCTACGGCTATACCGACGTAAAAGACAGCGTGAAATATGTCAGGGAATTACGCAAAAAATCAAAAGATAAAACTGATGAAGAATTCCTTGAGGAAATCCTCAATTGGGGAAAATAAACCTTCTGATAGATACAGACATCTTTATCGATTATTTTAATACAGGAAGATTTTCAAATATTTTAGAGAATACATTATTTGTCATTTATTATTCTGTTGTCACTGAAAAAGAACTTTTCGCCAAGAAAGGACTCAAGACTCCTGAAAAAGAAGCGATTCGTTTTACGCTGAATAACTGCAGGCGGGTCAAAATAGACAACCCCATTGCACTAAAATACTCCGAGCTTAGGAAACTCTATCCTTCGCTTGATAAAGAGGACGTCCTCATTGCTGCAACAGCGATCGCAAAAAAACTGCCGCTTGTAACAAGGAATTACAAACACTACAGAAAGGTTAAAGAATTAATACTCTTTGCAGGGCCTGATAAAAATAATGAATGAATCCTGGACATCTTCTTTAACACCTCCGCAAAAATCTTCAGGGGTTCGGGGCATTTGCCCCGAACCCGTTTTGCTTATTTATCCGGGCCATGCTTAAGCGGCTATACGTTCAACCTTTATTTTTTTATGGCTCTGCTTTAGCTTCCACAGATCATATTGCATTTGCTGAGTAAGCCAGCTCTCCGGAGTTGTATCAAAGGCAATAGACAGCCTCACAGCCATCTCAGGGCTTATGCTGGTATGGCCGTTCAGCAGCTCGGAAAGAGTTTTCCGGCTTACACCCAGTGCCTTTGCGGCTTCTGTAACAGTTAACCCCAACGGCTTAATGCAAAGCTCTCTGATAACCTCTCCCGGATGCGGCGGATTGTGCATCATGGTTTTACCTCCTTTTAATGATAGTCTAAATAGTCAACATCAATAACATTCTGATTTTCAAACCTGAATATAACCCTCCAATTGCCGCTTGCTTCAACAGCCCAGAAACCATTTAACCGACCTGTCAGCCTATGAAGCTTCAGCCCGGGAAGGTTCATGTCTTTTGGGTCACAGGCAGCATCAAGTCTGGCAAGTATCAAACGCAGCCGTTCTGCGTGTTTCGCCTGAATCCCGGCCTTGCTGCCTTTTGAATAAAAAGCTTCTAATCC
>CAZBSJ010000361.1:0-1594 GCA_964494165.1 uncultured Nitrospiraceae bacterium | reverse complement strand
TAATTCTAAAGTTTAGCCAATATATATCCGCATTTCAACTTTTTTGATAAAATATTCCTATGCCAAAAGAAAAGCATAAACATAAGGAACTAATTACAGAAGAAATCAAGAATACCTTAAAAGATGCCTTTAAGGAATTAAAAGATCCTGTCCTGATAGAGGTTTACACCAAAGACGGCATGAATGATCTTTTTAACGAGCTTGCCGTAAACCTTACAAAGATAATGCCTGAACTAAGCGATAAGATTAAGGTTAATTATTATAAGGTCGGAGACGAAACTTCCAAAAAAAAGGAGATCGAGAGGTCTCCGACCATACTTATTGCGCCTGATAAATATAACATCCGCTATACAGGCGCTCCTGTTGGCGAAGAGGGCCGCTCATTTGTAATGGCCATTATAATGGCATCCACTGGCCACACCCTTTTCTCTGATGACTCAAGGAAGAGGCTTGGCAGGCTCAAGGACAAAAGGAATGTCAGGGTCTTTGTAAGCCCTACGTGTCCTTACTGCCCTCAGCAGGTTTTATATGCTGTGTCTTCAGTCATAGAAAAGAAGGATCTCATATCCGCTGAATTTATCGAGATATATGAAAATAAGGACCTTGCAGAAAAATACTCGGCCATGTCTGTGCCAAAGACATTTGTCGGAGAGACACTTGTATCTTCAGGTCTTCAGCCTGAGGATTATTTCGTAGAGTCATTGATTGAAGGAAAACCTGTCGAATATGTGCCGCCCACAGGCAGGGAAGAACTGAAAGATTACGATATCCTGGTGATAGGCGGAGGTCCCGCAGGACTGACTGCTGCGCTTTATGCAGAGCGAAGCGGGCTTAAGAGCATTATATTCGAAAAGGCGAACGTCGGCGGACAGATAGCAATAACGCCTGTTGTTGAAAATTATCCCGGATTTGTCAGCATCGCCGGAATGACACTTGTTGATTTGATGGCAAAACAGACAATGGAATATGCTCTGGTTCATCAGGGGGCATCAGTGAATGATATCAAAAAGAAAGACGGATTGTTCGAAGTCCAGACAGGCAGGGGCACATATAATGCAAAGGCAATAATAATTGCCACCGGGGCTGACAGCAAAAGACTCGATGCTGAAGGAGAGGAAAAGCTTGCCGGAAGGGGCGTAAGTTATTGTGCAACATGTGACGGATATCTTTTCAAGGACGGAAGACATGTTTTGGTTGTCGGCGGCGGGAACTCTGCGCTTACAGACGCACTATATCTCGACAGCCTTGGCGCTCATGTGACAATTGTTCACAGAAGGGATGCTTTCAGGGCTGAGGAAAGGCTACAGCAGAGCGTTTTCCAAAGAAACATATCAGTGCTATGGAACAGCGAGGTAAAAGAGATTACAGGGAAAAGGGTTGTTGAAAAGGTAAAACTGCAAGATAACAAAACAGGCGAGGTCAAAGACTTCAAGACAGATGCTGTATTCATAGCCATCGGATATGAGCCTAATAATGAGACAGCCGCAAAACTCGGCCTTAAGATGGATGATGACGGTTATATAAAGGTCGATGAAAAGATGCGTACATCAGTGCCATTAGTTTATGCCGCCGGTGATATAACAGGGAGCATAAA
>CAZBSJ010000360.1:0-1598 GCA_964494165.1 uncultured Nitrospiraceae bacterium | reverse complement strand
TCTTTACAGCCACTTTCGCATCCTCCTTCACGGGTTCTGCTGCTCTGTACGGAATCTGCTCCCTGCCGAATTTTGTAATGAGCAGATAATATCCAGCAGATGTCCCGGCAATGCCGAACGTTAATAATGCTATAAGGATTCCGATTGTCTTTACCTGATTATAAAATGCCTTATAAATCCTCACAAAAAATATTTTAAGCGCAAGAAGGACGATCACCGTAAGAGAAAAAATAAAATGAAAAGTTACGCGGGATGATGGTTCAGCCTTTGTCTTTATAATAAAATCCAGGCAGTAATAAGAAATAACCCCGAACAATAATATATATATATATAAATAATGCCGTTTGCCTTATGAAACCTTTTCAGTCTTTCTATATTAAATCTCTTTTCAGTCCGCCCGAATATCTCGAACATTGTGAACATGGCAATTATGGTTAAGGCAAGCAAAACCATTGCAAGAATTGATTTTAGGAAAAAAATTTGCATTTGAACCCCGAAAAAACTGACAGGGGAGAAGCCCGGCTTCCCCCCTGCTATTTTTAAATCTTAACAGCCTTCGATCTTCTTTTTCTTGGGGACTTCAGCCTTCACCTTCAATGACTTTATGTAGGCAACCATATCTTTCATCTGGGCTGAATTAACATCTATGGCCTTTCCTTTATTTGCCATTACGATACAGACATTTACAGCCTCTTCAAGGCTTTTCTGCTTATTGCCGCCGATATTGAATTCTTTTTTATCGCCGGACTTTTCCAGTCCCTTGCCATTAGGATGACATTCATTACATGCCTTTTTTCCGCCGGCAAACTTCGGGTCATTAAAAAGGGCCTTCCCGCGTTCTTCAGGAAGGTGCTTCATTGCAAAGCCTATCGAAAAGGTCAAACCAAGAACAACTAAGGTCAGCATTATAATCTTTAGAATCTTCATCTCAGCAACCTCCTTATCAGGAAACTAAATGTTCAGATTTTTACTAGCATGAGCTCTTGCATTTGCATGTTACGGCAGATTTTTTTGAAACTTTCTTTATTTTCATAACCTCACCTCCTTTAAAGCAGGTAGTCTGCAAGATTTATCTTATACTTATTGGGATCCATGGTCTTGACAATTGTTTTTGAAAATCTTCCATCAGTATTTTTTTCAGTCAGGTCAACGATGTATCCATCCACCTTTTCCCCTTTATTGTTAATTATAACAAGAACTTTAGGTCTGTCCAAGAACATAGCATCATTTTGATAGACAAGACCGAGTTCCCTCGAGTCAAGCATAACCAAAGTGCCTACCGGGAAAACGCCTATCATATTAATAAAAAACTTGAACAAAATGGGATCAAGCTGTGTGCCTGCCCTTTCCATCATCATGCTTAAAGCCCTGTCCGGCGGCATGGGAATCCTGGAATATACGCGAGAGGATGTCATGCCGTCATACTGGTCTGCAATGCTGAGTATTTTTGAATAAAAGTCCAACTCTGTATTATTCCTTATCCTTGGGTATCCTGAGTGATCATAAAACATATGGTGCTCAAAAGCCACAATTGCCGACTTTATTGTCAAAGGATCAAAACCCCTGAGTCTCAATATTGCCCTGACACCCCAGTAAGG
>CAZBSJ010000359.1:0-1605 GCA_964494165.1 uncultured Nitrospiraceae bacterium | reverse complement strand
TAGTCCTTAATGTGAAGGTCGTCAAACACAGCCTCAAGCACACCCTTAACAATGTAAAAACTACCCGCATCCTCTTTCCACAATGCAGGCTTATTATCCTTAAAATAGATTCCGCCCATACTGTTAATCTCCAGAGGCAATGGCCTGTCCATGTTTTCAAAAACCCTGGACATCTCGAAAATTCTTATATCTTTTACTCCCCTCGAAAAGTTATACAGAAAATTCTCTACCAATGAGGGAATAAGATTTGTCCTCAGCAGTGAATCTTCTTTCCTCAACGGATTTTTAATCGTGACTGCCCTGCGCCGCCTGTCATCAGAGGGTATGTTTAAAAGGTCAAGATTAGTCTCATTCATAAAACTGAAATTAATCGCTTCGTTGAAACCGTATCTTCTTACTACCTTTTTTATACTGTTAACGCATGATTTTTTACGGTCGGATATGCCGGTTGACAAGACTGTATTCGGCATAGTGGTCTTTATCCTCTGAAAACCATAAATGCGGGCAATCTCTTCAATAATGTCTGTCTCACGCCTGAGATCGAGCCGATAAGGAGGAATTTCTGCTTCAAAGGTATCGGTCCCGCCATTTACATTAAGCCCTAACCTTCTGCCTATACCGACCATCTCAGAGTGAGGGATGTTCGTCCCTAATAATTTATTAACCCGATTATATCTGACGCTTACAGTAAATGGTTCAAACTTTCTTGGATAGGCATCAATCACTTTAGAGACCTTTCCTCCTGCAATATCCTGCATCAGAAATGCCGCCCTGTCCAACGCATTAATCAGAAATTCTATATCCGTGCCTCTTTCAAACCTGTAAGAAGACTCTGATTTAAGGCCTAATGCCTTTGACGTCCTCCTGATTGACAAAGGATCAAAATAAGCGCTTTCAAGAAATACATCTGTGGTTGAATCAGAGACCTCGGTCTCAGCCCCTCCCATAACACCTGCGACTGCAACAGGACGTTTTCCGTCCCATATCAAGAGAGCATCAGGGGGCAGTTCTCTCTCAACTGCGTCAAGAGTTATTATCTTGTTATCTTTTCCTGCCGCAGCAACTTTTATGGTTTTATCAACCAGGGTATTCAGGTCAAAGGCATGCAACGGATGTCCGAATTCCAAAAGCACATAGTTTGTTATGTCAACGATATTATTTATGGACCTTATTCCGCATTTTGTAAGCCTGCTCTTTATCCATTCAGGAGACTGCGCAACTTTTACACCTTTAATGACCCTTCCTGAATACCTGTTGCAGAGATCAGGATTCTTTATCTCAACCCTGAACCCGTCATCCGATCCGGTCTCTTTCAGCTCGTATTTGGGAAGCTTTAAAGGCAGGTTGAATGCAGCAGAAAGCTCTCTCGCAATGCCAAGCACACTCAGACAGTCCGGCCTGTTGGGAGTAACATTCACTTCGAACACAACATCATCACCGATGTCCTCTTTTGCCTCGATCTCAAGGCCTATCATTGTGAGGATATCCGCTACTTCGTAAGGACTGATAGTTATGCCTATAAATTCTTTAAGCCACTCTAACGATACTCGCATAATTGGTTATTATATCCTTGCCAAACTTGGATTGACAAGGAAAAGTTTGGCT
>CAZBSJ010000358.1:0-1609 GCA_964494165.1 uncultured Nitrospiraceae bacterium | reverse complement strand
TGGGTAATGGCAGGAGGTATCTCATCCCTGTCAAGCTTACGGAAGATATCATACTCAGGGTCGATGTCGATTCTTAAAGGACGGGAGGCGAACTGAATTTTTATTGGCATCTGTTTTTTAACCATATTAATAACTGTCTGATAAGCCTTGCTCTGTCCCTCCAGTGTAACTGCAATAGGAACCTTTAACTCATATGGATCTCCTGGCTGAACCTGTTCAAGAAGAGATGTGAGATGATAGCCTTTTTTATCAGGGCGAGTATTCACGTTTTTAATCATTAATGAAGGTGCACCAGTTTTGTTTATCCACTGGTTAAAATAATGCCGAAGGTTTTTATTGGAAGTATTCTCAAAACTTTTCCTAAGGTCGTCGAAAGAGGCGGTCCTGAATTTATTTGAACGATAAAAATCCTGTAGTCCGGAAATGAAGGTTTTATCGCCTAACTCCAACCTTAACATATGAAATAACATCAGAGATTTTCCATATCCGATAGCCTCGGAAGATGAGCTGTGTCGTGAGCGGAATTTGGTTAGAGGAAAATCTTTTCTGTTTACAACATAATCTGTGTATTTCTGAAGGGTTGTCTGGCGATAATCAGCTCCTGCGCCTTGCTGTTCTTTAATAAGATGGTCGGATAAATAGGCTGTGAGACCCTCTGACCAGTTGCCTTTATTAAAATCTGGGAAAACACTGTTGCCCCACCAGTTATGAAGGATTTCGTGAGGGTAAGAAGACGTGAGTATAAACGGGAACCTGATAATCTTTGACCCAAGCAGAGTGAAAGAAGGCATTCCAAAGCCTGTCTCCCAGAAGTTTTCAACCAATGCAAATTTTTTATAAGGGTAAGGGCCGATAAGCTTTTCATACATCTTTATATATCTGACAGTAGCCTCAAGATATTTGTCAGCAAGTTCTTTGTCAGGTGTTCGAAGAAATGCCATTGCAATTGACTTATCAAATGGTTGCACATATTCTGTAAAACTGGATGCTATTAAAAATATTTCATCCTGGGGCTCAGGTGATTCCCATTTTACGAGAGATGGATGATTGCTCTTTTCGTGTTGCGTACGCTCTCCCTGGCTTACTGCGTCCCATCCAGACGGTAATTCTATCTGGAGATTGAATGTTATGAATTGGCTGTCGAATACCGGATACCAGAAAGAACTTCCGGCAAGATACACGCCATTATTTGAGACGAGGCCGGGCGTATTTCTGAAACCGCGGGCTTCCTCTCTGCCGTAGGGTTCAATTGGATGATAGATTTCACCGGAATACTTGATGCTGAAAGTCTTCAGCCCCTTTGGAAGTAGAAGCTTAAAAGATTCGAGGGGAACTGGTCCTTCAATGACTGATTCCAATATAACATCTACGCCGGGTGTGGTTGATGATGGATTTAATCCCCGGTGCAAAAAAAATGTTTTTTTGTCATCTTTGCCTTCAGGCAATGTGATTGTATCTTCTACGCTTATGCTGTGCTTGTCTGGAAGGACTTTTACTTTGATGTCATGGTGTGTGTATGTATTCCCCCACGCCGGATTAGAATTTAATATAATGGCAAAAAGGAAAAAGACAGCACTTATAAAACGAAACAATGTCATATTCTAATATA
>CAZBSJ010000357.1:0-1625 GCA_964494165.1 uncultured Nitrospiraceae bacterium | reverse complement strand
AGCTTATATCCATAATCAACTCTTACCGGGCCTACAGGTGTGCTATATCTTATGCCCATTCCAACAGTATACCTCATTTCAGAAAGCTCTATGTCACTGGTACTTATCCAGACATTGCCGCCATCAAGAAAGGTCACCACCCCAAAGCCTCTGCCTAAATATGTTCTTAATTCAAGATTAGTAAGGACAAAGGCATTTCCGCCTGTGGGAGAACCATTATCTCCTTTGGGGCCTAAAGAGTCTTGTTCATAACCACGCACGGTATTCCTACCACCCAAAAAAAATCTTTCAACTAACGGCAACTCGGTTGTATCGCTTAAGCCTTTAGCTAGCCCGCTTTTTACTGAAGCAGCAATAACAAATCGTCTTGATATGCTCTGATAAATGCTTCCAGTAAGTATTGTTTTAATAAAATCCGTTTTTGATAAAAGCAAACCTGACGAAGCTTTAACCGTTATCCCTGCCAAGATTCCCCTTTTAGGGTCAAACGGGTTATCTCTGGAGTCATAAACTAGTCCTGGCCTGATACTGCTTATTGCAAGATAGCCTGTGTCTTCCTTGGATAGGATGACATCAGGATCAACATTGTAGGTTTTAGCTTGCGAAAATTCATAATAAACCTCACCCTTTACTTTTTCCGAAAGTTTTTTATCTATACCGATACTTGAAACATATCTTTTCAGTTTATACCTGATCTCATCAGTCTCAAAGTTTTTTTCTGTCTTTTCCTCCCACATAATCGAAACCCTTAAAGGAACAGGCTTATCTAAAAACCATGGCTCAAGATAATTCAAGATATAGCGTTTTTCAAGCGAACTTACTTCTGTCCTGAAAGAAGGCTGCCTGTTCATGCCAAATAAATTTCTATAGCTTACATCTAAAGAAAAACGGTATTTTTCATAATCCCCGTATCCTAAACCAAACTCAACAACACCAGCGTTTCCTTCAACTACTTTTACATGTACATTCCTGATATTATTATCGTTCTGCAACTCTTCAACATCCACATCTGTAAACAAGCCAAGCTTGTACATTTTCTGTCTTGTTTTAGACAGCAAAGAATAATTGAAATTATCACCCTCTTTGTATAAAAGTTCTCGCTTTATTACCTTATATTTAGTTTTTGTATTCCCGCTTACAATTGTCTTTCCGAAAAAAGCTACGATGCTCTCTTCGATCTCAAAAATAATATCCATCTCCTGCTCATGCAATGTCTGCTTGATAGTCACCTTTGTACCTGTAAAACCAAGCTTACCGTACAAATCAATGATCTTGTATCTTGCATCAGATATGTCTACCTCATTGTAAGGATCTCCATGCCTAAGCTTAATCGTTTTTATTATTTCTTCTTCAGGCACTTGCTTTGAACCACTTACTGTAATATTGCCGATTGTAGTTTTTGTTCCTTCTGTGACGGTAATATCAATGTGAGCCTTAAGATCTTTGATCTCTACCTGAAAATCATCGATATTTACACCAAGATATCCTAAAGCATAGTAAAATTCTTTCAATAAATCCTTATCATTATCTATAAGGTCTGGATTATAGCCTGTGCCTTCTTTCAATGATATGATCTCTTTGAGATTTTTTTCAGGGATTGTTATGCCGTTAAAATTTATAGAATT
>CAZBSJ010000356.1:0-1637 GCA_964494165.1 uncultured Nitrospiraceae bacterium | reverse complement strand
AATGAGCATGCCGATAAGCCCGGGGAGCCTCAGTCTTCTGAAAATATAATCAGATAAAAGGCCAAGAAGAATTATCAGTGCGAGACTTATTGCCAAAATGCCTCCGTAAACTAAAAAACTCCTGCCCTATGTTAGAAGAGCAGGAGTCATCAGTCCCGGGTTATCGGGACGGTTTACCCCGAATTTTAATCGGAGTTAAAGGCGAACCCCATCGCCTGATAAGTAAATTTAACAGAGTAAGAACGCTTATGTCAAAGCAAACAATTTTCCATTTGTTGACAGGACATTATGTAAAGATGAATAATTAAACATGACCCGCAGATTTAACTCTTTTGGTCCATACATGAAAAAGCGGTTTGGCACAACCGTATATAAGGTTAATATTGACGCAGGTTTTACATGCCCGAACAGGGACGGCACCCTTGGGGTTACAGGCTGCATATACTGCAACAATGACAGTTTCAGGCCCAGCTCCTGCAAGCCTGTGATGTCGGTTAAAGAACAGATTGGAAATGGCATAACCTATTTAAGCAGCAGATATAATGCAGAGAAGTTTCTTGCGTATTTCCAACCGTATACAAATACGTACGCATCTGTTTCCGAGCTCGAACGCCTTTATAACGAAGCTTTGGAAGAACCCTCTGTTATCGGTCTTGCAGTAGGCACGAGGCCTGACTGCATTGATGAGGGAAAACTAAAACTGCTCGAATCTCTGGCAAAAGATCATTTTATTCTTATAGAGTACGGCCTTCAGTCAATATATGATAAGACCCTGAAGTTCATAAACAGAGGACATGATTATAAGACATTTCTGGATGCAGTAAGACTAACCCGCAACAGAGGCATATACATCGGAGCGCATATAATCGTCGGATTTCCAACAGAGACGAAAGAAGAAATGCTGGCTATGGCTGATGAAATATCAGAAACTCATCCTGATTTTCTGAAGATACATCAGTTACAGGTAATAAAAGATACACCATTGGCAGACTTGTATGAAAAGGATTCATTCCACACATTTGAATATGACGAGTATCTGGATTTTGTGGTTGATTTCATTGAGAGGCTTTCACCTGACATTGTCCTTCAAAGGCTTTTTGCAACAGCCCCTGATGAAATACTTATCGCGCCGAGATGGGATAAGAGCAGGTATGAGGTAACAAGAGACATAGAGAAGAGATTTTTGGAAAGAAACACATTTCAGGGGAAAAAATTTAAAGTTCTGCAGCAAATTTAGCCAATCTTATTCACAGATTTTTTGGCAATGGACAGGGCATAGTATTTGAACGGGTTTATTTTGCCGATATTCAGACATAAAAAATGTGGATAATAATGAGGCAAAATGCCTCGGAGCGCAGCGAGAATGAGAGAAAATACTGTGCCCTGGCTGATTAAGCGCGATCTATGAATAATCAGGGTTAATGAGACCCCAATTCTTTTACTCTCTCCCTTAATTCATCTGCAAAAAATTGATACTTGTCGATTGCATCAGGTTTTTTTGATAGATCCAGCTCAGAAGGCCGGACAGGTTTTCCAAAGACTAAACTTATTTTTTTGAACTTTGGCCAGTGTGCTCCCCTATGAAGGACATCATAGCCTCCTTTTATAAAGGCTGGAACAACAGGCACGTCATTTTC
>CAZBSJ010000355.1:0-1644 GCA_964494165.1 uncultured Nitrospiraceae bacterium | reverse complement strand
GGACAAAGTATTTATCCGCATGTGGATGAATCCACTGGGAATGGGCGACAAAGTCAGTTATCACAACTGCTGAAACCGCATCTGTCCCGGTCCTCTTTTTTAATTCAGAAATCATACATCCATAAGTGGGATAAGAGCTTAATATTACCTTCGGATTTAATTCATTAATCAAGCCTGATAATTTTTCTATCCCGATCCTGCCTGTCATCCTGTTCAGAAAATTGTTGAGGGGTAAATCATAGCTGATATTATATAGCCATCCATATATGAAAGGAGCATTTCTCATGGTAGTTACATATAAATAAAGGTTAAATTTGTTTATGGCGGGACTAAGATGCGCAAAGAGGTCAATAACCTTTGTCTTTATGTCTTGATTGATAGATGAGATAGCCCTCTCAACAGCATATGAGACCTGTCTGTGGCCGCCTCCGTAAGAGGCTGAAAATATAAGGATGTCTGTTTTTTCTTTCAGCATCTAAAGTCAGCACAACAAACTTATATCTCTTTAATCACCATCTCTGTCATCGAAGTTCCGAGTCTGTCAAATTTTTTGAAATTTATTTCCAAAACAATTTTCCCTTTTCTATACTCATGTGTTTCTTCGACAGGGGAGGCGGATAATATCTTTTTCTTAAACTTTAAGGCGGACATCTCCTTATTGTAAAAATCTATGACAGAGCTGAACTCTACCCCACCCGTATAGCCGATCGTTTTTTTCCCATCCTTAATTTCAAAAGAGAACCTGACCATATTGGGGTAACGCGGGATTCCGGCAATATCCTCACCGCCTACATCTTTTTCGGGTATTTCTTTGCCGGGAATTATGTCTTCTACCCTTTTTGTGATTTCAGGAGACACCTCTTTAGCCCTTTCAGTTATTCCTTGCAGCGCTTTTTTCGCCTGCTCAAATGTAATCCCTGTTATCCTTTCAATGCCTGCTATCAACTGCGGGAAGTTTTCAGAGACAAGCCCTATGCCTGCAATTAATGCCCAAACCGCTAAAATAGCAGTTATCACAAGCCCTATACCGCCAAACAATATTAATTTCTTCATCTTACACCTCCTACTAAAAATATATCTTTTCTTTTCCTGGCGTCAATGTTACAAATTTCTATAGATAACGCGCATAGTGTCGCTACATTGTCATTGCGAGACCTCCTCCTGATAGATAAAATTAAACAGAAAAAATATCTTAATTGTGTCCATAAAAGAATAGTGCTTCACGTCATAAATATAATTATATTATATTATATCCTGAATCCGGCGTGAAAATGGTCAGATTTTCAGCCGGGCAATTTTCTTAACGGCGTACTCGAACGCCTCGCGATACCAGAAGTTTGCTGGTAATTTTAACGTCGGACGGTTCTCGCTTTTTACCAGCACGCCGGGTATCAGCAAGAGTCGTGATCGCAAAGTATTGAACGTCATACCCTGAACTTCCGCTGGCAAGCAAAGACGCTTGAACCAGTTGATCAAGTTGTATGAGAACAGCAGGATGTGGAAATACGCTTCGTTGGCTGCGAAGTGTTTCGTCGGTATCTTGGCCAAAGGATAAGCGCCTTTGAGTTTTTTGATAATGAGTTCTACGGAGGCTCGGCATCGAACTCTCTTGCATACTGCTTATCTTTACCGGGCAGGTCTGGA
>CAZBSJ010000354.1:0-1657 GCA_964494165.1 uncultured Nitrospiraceae bacterium | reverse complement strand
AGAAGACGAGATGGCCGGAGCTGCTGATGGGCAAAAATTCGGTCAGCCCCTGCACGATTCCGAGAAAAATAGCTTGGGAGATACTCATCATGAATCGATACAGATAACGGTTATCAGAACATCGGGTTATCAGGAAGTGGATTTCAGGAGATCCGTGTATCAGATGAGGGTCGTGTTCAGTTGTTCAAGAAACCATAGAAAGACCTGATCTCCTAATAAACGGATCCCCTGTAACCTGGTGCCCTGATCATCTGAGGACCTATCTTTTACCTTGAGAAACGGTTAACAGCCTTCTGAACTTTTTCTTCAACCAGCGTTTTAATTTCCTGGAGTCTATTCTCAGTAAGCGCTTCAAACCGCAGAACCAATACGGGCTGAGTGTTAGAGGCTCTGACCAGGCCCCACCCATCCTTGAATTGGACTCTCACTCCATCCACATCAATGATGGGATATTCTTTTCTCAACTCTTCTTTAACATCCTCAACCACTTTGAATTTGATCTCATCCGGGCAGGTGACTCGAATCTCCGGGGTGATGTGGGTTTTGGGGACATCCGCGAGAAGATCGGACAATTTCTTGTCTGTCTTCGAGAGCAGTTCAAGCAACCGGCACGACGCATAGATAGCATCATCGTAACCCAAATAACGGTCGGCGAAAAAGATGTGGCCGCTCATCTCTCCTCCAAGGGCCGCTTTCTCCCCCTTCATCTTTTCCTTGATCAGTGAGTGGCCGGTCCTCCACATGATGGCCCGTCCGCCGTGCTTCTCAATATCGCCGAATAAATTCTGAGAACATTTTACTTCGGCCACAAAGGTTGCACCCTTCTGCTGTTTCAATATCTCACGGGAGAAGAGGATCATCAGTTGATCGCCCCAGATGATATTTCCCCGATCATCCACCACTCCGATGCGATCCGCATCTCCGTCATAACCGATTCCCACATCCGCCCTTGTTTTGAGCACCCGGTCCATAAGCGTCTTCAGATTTTCAGGGACCGTTGGGTCGGGAAAATGGTTAGGAAACCTGCCGTCGATCTCACAATAGAGTTCCTCGACGTTGCAACCCAGATCTTTGAGCAATGGTCCTGCCACCACGCCACCCGTTCCATTGCCGGCGTCGATCACAACATTCAACTTCTTATCAAGGCGGATATTTTTTTTAATGTAGTCCTGATAGGACGGGATAATTTCAGTTGTGGAAAGTTTTCCCTGGCCGGCGGAAAAATCGCCTTTTTCAACCAGCTGTCCCAGCTTCTGAATCTCCTCGCCAAAGATGGTGGTTTTTCCTACCGAGACTTTAAAGCCATTGAACTCCGGAGGGTTATGGCTTCCCGTCACCATCACCCCCCCATCTTTATCCAGATGAAAGACAGAGAAGTAGTAGACGGGTGTGGGACAGACGCCGATATTGACCACATCGCATCCGGTCGAGATGAGACCCTCGATCAATGCTTCACTGAAAGCCTTTGAACTGAGTCTTCCGTCCCTTCCGACAGCGAGCGATTTCTTGCCCAGCCGGACCATATGGGTTCCGAACCCTTTGCCCAGCTGCCGGACAATCTCAGGTGTCAGGTCTTTATCGACCACTCCCCGAATATCGTACTCTCTGTAAATTTGCGGGTTGATCTTCATGGATTCCTCCGAATATGAGACGAAAA
>CAZBSJ010000353.1:0-1661 GCA_964494165.1 uncultured Nitrospiraceae bacterium | reverse complement strand
AAATCCGTTTTTACCAACATAATCCCTTGTACCTAAGACCAATGCTGTATATACCTCTTTTTCTATCGGACTTATTGTATTGGCAAGATGTTTTTCCTGCACTCCTTCAAAATTTATATCAGATATGACAAGTTCTTCTTCAAATTGTCTTGCCCTTACAAAGACGTCTCCAGTCTTATCAACTATAAAACTCCCTCCGTCAAAAACAAGCTCATCCTGGCCACCGGTCATATTTAAATACGCTGTAAAAACTTTATTGTCTGACGACATCTTTGATATCATCTCTTCCCTTAGATTAATCTTTCCCATATGATACGGAGACGCATTTATATTAAAGATAATCTCAGCGCC
The DNA here is from genome assembly GCA_964494165.1 of uncultured Nitrospiraceae bacterium. Taxonomy (GTDB): domain Bacteria; phylum Nitrospirota; class Thermodesulfovibrionia; order Thermodesulfovibrionales; family UBA1546; genus CAZBSJ01. Next base: position 1,310 of record CAZBSJ010000353.1, on the reverse strand, counting down.
GGCATCTGCCTGAGACTTTGCAGGGCCTTCAGGATACCAGATATCCTCGCAGATATTAACCCCGAACTTAACACCGTCAATGTTGTAAACAGGAGATTTTTTCCCTTCCTTAAAATATCTGTATTCATCGAAAACGCCGTAATTAGGAAGATAAATCTTGTGGTATATATCTACGAGTTTCTCATTATGGAATATTGCAGCAGCATTGTATATGCCGTTATCCTCGTCAACAAACCCGATTATTGCAATGATGTCTTTTGTCTCTGCTTGTATGCGTTTTAGAGCGTTGATGTTATTTTTTATGAACTGGGGCTTTAAGAGCAGGTCTTCCGGCGGGTAAGCGGGAACAGAGAGTTCAGGGAATAATATTACCCATGCATTCTGTTCTCTTGCTTTTCTGATATAATCGCATATTTTTTGAACATTACCTTCTATGTCCCCTACGGTCGGGTTGATCTGAGCAAGGGCAATACGGATCTTTTTCATGTGTAAATAATATAATTAATGGGCTTTTATTTGTAAAGCTTCTGGCGTATAATATCGCATGGATTTTCTATCTGTCCTGTTTCCTGTGTCTGGGGTTAAGACCCACATATTGCTGCCGCCATTTGTTGCACTCATAATATCTTTTTTCACATCAATGGGCGGCATCTCAGGCGCTTTTTTGCTTCTTCCATTTCAGATGAGTGTCCTTAATTACACCGCCCCTTCTGTTAGCGGGACAAACCATGTTTTTAATATCATTGCGATACCAAGCGGTGTTTATCGCTATATTAAAGAAGGCCGTATGGCATGGCCGCTCACATGGGTGGTAATCGCAGGGACGCTGCCAGGGGTGTTTATCGGTTACTATGTCAGGGTTTTCTATCTGCCCAACCCAAGATCATTTAAATTCTTTGTAGGATGCGTATTGCTCTATATAGGTTTCCGCCTGATAAAAGAATTCACAGGCATGGGAAAATCAAAATCTTCTGCTGTTAAGGCGCTGGAAGATAAATTTAGAATAAGGGCTGAAGAGATAAAAAAAGAACAAAATTCAAGGCTTGCAGCTGGAATCCCTTCGGAGGCTGTAGTTAAAACAATAGATGTGTCATTAAAAAGGATAGATTATGAATTCTGGGGTGAAAGATTTTCATTCAGCACTATTGGAATGTTTTTACTAGCCGTCATAGTAGGCATTATAGGCGGCGCATACGGAATCGGAGGGGGATCAATCATTGCTCCTTTCTGTGTGACTGTTTTTCATCTGCCAGTGTATACAATCGCTGGTGCAGCGTTAATGGGCACATTTATAACATCTGTTGCTGGAG
>CAZBSJ010000352.1:0-1672 GCA_964494165.1 uncultured Nitrospiraceae bacterium | reverse complement strand
TTTTGAAGGTCTTTGATTACTCCAGACTCGAATTCGATTGTTGTTATTGTACCTGTCGAGCCTTTACAGAAAACAGTTACTGAACCGTTGATTATTCCAGAAGAAGAAACAATGCTCTCTACCCTGCCTGTGATATCGATAATGTCAGTGAAGCCTTTTGTGTTCAGTTGTATGGTTGCCGGATAAACCATAGCTTAAAGGTTTTCTTATCCCAAAATCTCCTGAAGCGCTTGCAGGAATGCCTTATTTTCTTTCGGAGTCCCGACTGTTACCCTAAGGCATCCCTTTATCACGTCCTTTATATTTCTAACGAGAATGCTTTTTTTAAGAAGTGCATTATAAACACGGTCAGGGTCTTTTACCTTAAATAAAATAAAATTAGCCTCTGACGGATACGGCCTAATGCCTTTTATCCTTTCCATCTCATTGAACAGCTTCTCCCTTTCAGAGGCAATCAGCTGAACAACTGAATTTAACCTGCTTTTGTCTTTCAGAACTTTGCTAGCAATGGCCTGCGATATGGAGTTAACATTGAACGGCAGTCTTACCTTGTTCACTTCTTCTATTATCTTTGTATCAGCTATCAAGAAACCAAGTCTCAGCCCTGCAAGGCCTATCTTGCTCAGCGTTCTCATAATCGCAAGATTTCTGTAATCCTTAAGCAATGGAAGAAATCCCATCTCACTCGAAAACATATGGTAAGCCTCATCCACAACAACAATGCCTTTTGATACCTCGATAATCTTCAGGATCTTTTCTGATGAAAAGCAGTTTCCGGTGGGATTATTCGGAGAACTAAGGAATATCAGCCTCGGCCTTTCTTTTCTTATTGCCTTTAATACAGGCTCGATATCAATATCAAACTCATTATCCAATGGCATGGGAATGCATTTCTCATTCAAAGCCTTTGAAATAATCCCGTACATCGAAAATGTCGGGACCGGATAAAGAACCGGGCCTCCAAAGGTTGTTATGAGATAATAAATCAGCTCATCAGACCCATTGCCGAGGAGGATGTTTGCCGGTTTGAGGCGTAAATCTTTGGAAAGGATTTTCTTTATGGCCTTGCCTTCAGGGTCAGGATAGCGGTTTATAGTCCTGAAAAGTTTCCTACTTTTTGATGACATCAAATCAGCCAAGACGCTTTCTGATAAGCCGTACGGGCTTTCATTGGCATCAAGCTTTACCCTGCAAGGGATTTCTTTTGCGCTGTATGCGGTCAGAGAGCGGATATTAGGACGAATGAGTTTTTTGATGTTCATTGAGAGGAATTATAACATAACTTGAGAGCCAAATAAGACTAAGCGTGCATCTTCGATGTTTGCATATCAAGTCTTCTCATAAAGACTGTCAACAGGGCTTTTGGGAGTGTTTGACATATTTCGAAGAACATGCGTATATATCATCGTCGTCTCGACATTTTTGTGGCCGAGAAGTATCTGAACTCAGTCGTGGTCAGATCAGATAGCTTCTTTTCCCCTGTGAGGGAATACGAGAGAAAACGCTCGATCCAATGAAGATATGTACGTTCTGTGCTGTATGAATAGTGACGCAGCCTGATCAGTCGTTTGACCTCTTTGACTGCATCGGGTATCTCATCGGCTGACGAGGCAGTCGAAATAGCTCCAGCCGATTTACCAAGGTAGTGGAAATAATAGAGCTTGATCGCATC
>CAZBSJ010000351.1:0-1677 GCA_964494165.1 uncultured Nitrospiraceae bacterium | reverse complement strand
AGCAAAAAGCCGCGATAAGTTTTTATTTGCATACTGAATGATGATTGAAGGGAGGGGGCTTTCCCCTCCCTTCTTTATTTTCATGCCTGTATTCCATACCAATCTTTATCTCTAACCCACATTATTCATGAAATCGCTAAAGGCTGGACATTTTGTTTTTTCGCCTCGGCGAATCCGCAGAAGCGGACGCTCATTCCCTGCCTGCCTCTCAACTAAAACTTATAGGGGTTAAAATTCGCTTATAATGCTTGCATAAAATGCCATTTGGCGTTAAAATAATGTCAAAAGGCAACAAAACAACACAGAAAGGAGCAGGAAATGAGTACTGCCTTGGTTTTTGAAAAGGAAGAGATAAAGAGAAAGATTATCAAGACCCTGGGACTAAAAGAAGCCTCTCTGAAGCCTCATGAGAGGGATAAGGGAATGTTGAGCTTTGACGCAATCATCCGGAAAGGAATCCCGTATTCCACGGTCGGCCTCGTGAAAGAAGCACTGAATCTTACTGATAATGAATTTGCAGATTACCTGGGCATAAGTCTCAGGACATTACAGAGAAAGCGCGATTCTCGTGAGAAACTCTCGATATCAGAAGGCGACAGGCTCTTCCGTATTGCAAGGATATTTGCCCTTGCTGTTTCAGTTCTTGAGAATGAGGAGATGGCAAGGAAATGGCTGCACAGGCCGCAGAGGGGCTTGGGAGGAAGAGTCCCGATTCATGTAATCCATACAGAGGCAGGCGCACAGGAAGTCGAGGACCTGCTTGAGAAAATAGAATTTGGGGTTCTCGTTTAGTGTTTTGCTGGCGCATCGTCAAGAAAAGATATGCGGCTTCAGCTTTTGACGGAGAAGGCTCCAGGAGAAAGGGCGGACGCTGGACTCCTAAAGGGTTGCCAGCTGTTTATACGGCTCAGACCGAATCACTGGCCGCGCTTGAACAGTTTGTCCAGCTTGGAGATGAGGGGCAGTATATTCACTTCATATGTTTTAAGCTGGAAATTCCGGAAAAGGCCAGGATTGATGAGATTGGCATTAGTTCACTGCCTGATAATTGGAAAGACTACCCTGCGCCTGACTCATTGAAAGCATACGGCGCTGATTGGCTGGCAAAAGGTAAATGTGCTGTTCTCAAAGTGCCTTCTGTCTTAATTTCCTCAGAATGCAATCTTATCCTGAATCCTCTACATCCTGATTTTAAAAAGATAAAAATAGGCTCCCCTGAAGAATTTTGCTATGATCCACGCATGTGGAAGGAAAAAGCATGATGGCTTCTTTACAAGCTGAATGTTATGATTGCTGATATTAAACTATTGGAAAAACAACAATGAACAAAAACATACAAAAAGAAATAAAAAGGTTAGGGAATAAGGAGTATGCCGCGCGTTTGCAAAAGTACTTCAAGACAGAAAAAGGCGGATATGGCGAAGGTGACAGATTCTTAGGAATTCGAGTCCCTGTCTTGCGAAAGATAGCAAAAGAATATCGTGAAATATCTATAGAGGAAGTCTCTGAATTATTAAGGTCAGAGTTTCATGAAGAACGCCTGTTTTCACTTTTCGTGCTGACAGCTCTTTTTAAAAGATCGAACGATGAGATCAAAAAGAAAATTTATGACCTATACCTAGCCCAGATAATTCATAAATTTTAGCGAAAAAAGATAGCCAACGGCCCTGAAATCTT
>CAZBSJ010000350.1:0-1679 GCA_964494165.1 uncultured Nitrospiraceae bacterium | reverse complement strand
CGCATGCATCAGCCATAGTCCTTACAGTAAGAAGCGCGTACTTGCCGTCAACTGTCGGCATGGCATCGTGTATTTCGCCTCCGCCAGGCGTCATCTTTTCGTCAACCAGTTTCAGGGTAGATGCATCAAGAACCCAAAGCCTGTCACCTGCTGATTGATAGATTAATTTGTCGTCTGTGCTGAAATACTGCCTGAAGGTAAGAGTCTTTCTAGGCTCGCCTGTAAGGGTATTCTTTGCAAGAACCTTCCATTTGCCCTGTTCAAGAGAAGGAAGGTCAACCAGTATAAAATCAACCTTTCCGTTTGCCTTTCCATCATCGCCCTTCTGGTTTATTGCAACTATAAAGGTCTTCATATCATTTGAGTTAATGCCATGGACAAAGATATAGGCGCTTGTATCTTTATATCCGATATCGCTGACAAATAATCTATGCTTGTGAGTGAGGTCTTTCTTATCAAACACATCAATGAACCCTTCGGATCCCATGTACACAGGGATGAAATTGTCTTTTGTCTGTCCGGATGCGCAGTACAAAGGCTTCTGTCCTTTAGCCCTTGGATCAGGGTCAAGTGCGATATCTTTTATGACATTTCCTGTCTTGAGATCAGACTTGCCGACATGCATCTTGCCGTTCGGGTCCAGAACGTATGTTGACCAGAACATTGTGTTGCGGTCATTTACATCTATGCGCGCATCATGTGTCGGATGTGTTTCTTTTGTTCCGATATCTATTTTATCGAGAGCATCCAGCTTTATGGGATTGTCAGCATTATTAGGATCGATTACAACATCAGCCTTTGCAAAGTGTCCTCCCATTCCTGCAACATAGACCGTAGCTGAATAGGTTTTCTTGGCAGCAGTAGCCTGAGGTGTTCCTGAATCCAAGACGGTAAAGCCCAGATACCCTGAAACAGTTAAAGCCACAATCAAGACGATTAAAGCCACTTTCTTCTTCATACTCTCTCCTTTCATGTTTTATGTTTTTAAAGGTTTTTTGATTGATTTCCAACGCCGGAAAAAAGAAAAAACAGCCTCCCCTCCTTTCATTTCTTTGTATTACTTCTATATTTCTTATATTTTTCAGTATTAAAACAAGTAAAGTCAACTTCAAGTTTTAGATTTAGATTCCATGTTTATAGTAAATATGAAACTATAATATTTCAAAACTTTACATTCAAGCTCTTTTCTCCTGATCTTTCGAAGATGAGATGCATCGTAAACTCGTCGCCTTCCTTCATATCCTTAGGCAATTTGAACAGCATTATATGCAGATGTCTGGGCTTAAGCTCGACCGTGCTCTTTGCAGGGATACGTATCTTTTCTATCCCGATCATCTTTCCGTCCTTAACATCATGCAGCTCAGTTATAGTGTCCTTAATGCTGATTCTTGCGCTGATTAAATTATCATCGCCCTCGCCTGAATTCTCGATCTTCATGAAAACAGCCGCCACACCAATCATGGACATGGACAGTTTTGCATGCTGATCGTGAATAGTTATTATGGGAGTTTTGGGGCTGCCGCCCATGCCGGCAGCGTTATTAATAAGAAATAAAAATAAAAAAGAAAAAAATATTCCAAACACCAGATTCCTGCTTTTCATGTTTGCCTCCTTTTAGGATTTGTTTTAATCAGGGTCTTTAACCTAAAATCTGGTTCTGCAAATTCATCCTTCTTTTT
>CAZBSJ010000349.1:0-1717 GCA_964494165.1 uncultured Nitrospiraceae bacterium | reverse complement strand
ACAATATCAGGATAGCTTGCTATCAGCCTTAGCTCATCGTCGGTCAATGGCTTCTGGGTATGGAGGTTTGCGTACTGCGCAAGCTCGAGGACTTTTCTCGCCTCATTATCGTCATGGAAATGGATCCCGAGCTTGTCATATACATGTCTGAAGCCTTTGATGCCTCCGTATTCACCGGTTGTTATAACCCTTCCTGTCTCGAGGAGCTCTGGCTCGCCTCTTCCAACATCTTCAGGGTCATAAAGTTCATAATTTCTTCTGTCCTTGAGCGCTCCGTCAGCATGAATGCCTGACTCATGCGCAAATGCGTTTGAACCCACAGCAGGCTGATTTATCGGGATAGGAAGGTTAAATGCGTATGATGCATATTTTGCGATTTTCCATGTCTTTTTCAGATCAACATGCTCGTCGAGATGAATTTTCTCGGTTAATCCATGGGAGAATTTCAAAGCAAGAATGGTAGAAGCAAGATCGCAATTGCCGCAGCGCTCTCCATAGCCGTTTATTGTTGTGTTTATATATGAATCCACTCCGCTTTCGACCGCTCCCTGAGCGCCTGCTACTGATACTGCCTCTGCCATTCCGAGGTCATTATGGCAGTGCATTTCTATAGGGAACTTGGTTGCAAGTGCGAGCGCTTTTATCCGTTCATATATTGTTATCGGGTCGTCTGCGCCAAGCGTGTCGCAGTATCTGAACCGGTTTGCGCCTGCTTCTTTTCCGGCAACCACAAATTCTATAAGCCTTTCTAGTTCTGTGCGTGAGGCATCTTCAGCATTGATGCCGACGGTCTCAGCGCCTTTTTCTTTCGCTAATTTGATGGCTTCGACCGCTGATTTAAGTATATCTTTAAATCCTTTTCTTCCCTGGAATTTGCCCTGTATCATAATCTCTGATGTAGAGATCGAGATGTTAAGGTGTTTTATATCCGGACAATTTTTGAACGTAAGCTCTATGTCTTCAGGAACGGCCCTGCACCAGCCCTCAAGATGCAGGCGTTTGATAGCTCCTGCTTTTGCAAGTTCCAGATTGCCATTGATGTAGTTTACTTCGTGTCTGAGGGTCGGGAATCCTACCTCGCTCTGATATACCCCCATATCATCAAGGTAGAGATTTAGCATTGTCTTCGACAGCTTTGGCAGAAGAATTCTTGATGTCTGCACGCCATCCCTGTTTGTTACGTCAATGAGATAAACTTTATTCTTCATAGTGTTAGCCTCATGTTTCACAATTTAAGATTTTTGATAGATATATAGTATAAACAAACTATTGGGAGTTCTGCAATAAAAACCGCCTGTGGATGGCTTTCTATGTGATGTTATGATGAAGGGGTTTTTAAAGCTAAAAAAGGGCATTTCTGGTCCTTTTTTAGCTTTAAAATAATGTTCCTTATTTGCCTGGCTGTGCAGGAGCCGGAGCTGGTGCAGGCTGTGCAGGAGCCGGCTGCTCAGGAGCCGGTGCAGGAGCAGGAGCCGGGGCAGAAACTGGTGCCGGAGCCTCCTCTTTCTTCTGCTGGCATCCTGCGGTCAAAACGACTGACAGGGCCATTATTGTAATAAGCATTATTGCCAATAATTTTCTCATTGTATAAAACACCTCCTTTCAATAGAAATTATATCTGTCTCGTTATGCATATGCCGTGCCAGCCCAAAAATATTTATATTTTAAGTTTAGTTGCATAATATGGGTTCCCTTTTGAGAAAGATATTCCCTATTA
>CAZBSJ010000348.1:0-1727 GCA_964494165.1 uncultured Nitrospiraceae bacterium | reverse complement strand
TCTGTATCTGCTGTGCCACATCAACTATCTTTTCGCTCTTGCCTATAATCCTGGGAACGCCGAAATGCGATGAAAACTCCTCCTTAAGAAGCATATTCTCAGTCATGACCCTATGGGTCTCCAATGCCCTTTTTATCAACATCAGGAGATGGTCAGGATCAAACGGTTTAGTAATAAAATCAAATGCCCCCTCCTTCATCGCCGATACCGCAGTCTCTACTGAACCATAAGCAGTCATCACAATTACAGGCATTAACCTGTTCTCTTCTTTTGCTGCCTTAAGCACATCAATCCCGTCTTTTTTGGGAAGCTTAAGGTCAGTAAGGACAAGGTTTATTTTTTCTTCTTTTAATTTCCTGATACCCTCAGCCCCGTTCCTTGCAACCACTGTACCAAACCCCTCTGCCTTAAGGGTTTCCTCCAGCATGTCAGACATTGATTCCTTATCTTCTACTATAAGTATGGTTTCCATAAAACAATCCCTTTACTAAAAAATGCAGATTTTGAGAAAAAATTTATTTTTCGATACCTTGATTTACCTCCAATTAATGACTCCCACATCTTTTTATCAATAGAGCCAATCAATAAAATTTTAATACATTATCGAGTTAAATAAATTTTGGAGCATTGTCTGCATTATTTTGGATTTTCACATCTTTGCATCTTTAAGGGCATCTTTGCAATTACAATTCCTGTTAACCGGCAATAATCCTATCGTCTCTTTCAAAAGCAGTTTAATCTTTTCGATAGTCTCGGTCATTGTTTCAACAACCTCTGTTGTAGTTAGTTTTTTACCAGAAATCCCTGCAGCATAATTTGTTACAACAGCAATCCCTGAAAAACACAACTCAAGCTCTCTGGCTAATGATGCCTCTGGCATGCCTGTCATGCCTACTACATCTGCTCCAAGCAGAGAAAAAGCCTTTATCTCTGCTGCTGTCTCAAGCCTGGGGCCATTAACGCACAAATATGCAGCTTTATCCTTCAGCCCGATCCCTGTCTTCTCCCCAGACGCCAGAATCGTCTTTCGTAATTCAGGACAGTAAGGCTCAGTGAAGTCTATATGCACGACTTCTTCATCATCATAAAAAGTTGATGCCCTGTTTTCAGTCATGTCAATAATCTGATCGAGCACAGCAATATCACCTGGTTTCATCTGAGGATTTATTCCGCCTACAGCGCTCACAGAGATAATTCTCTTAACACCTATCTCCCTGAAGCCCCAGATATTTGCCCTGTAGTTTATCTTGTGAGGCGCGATATTATGAGGCGAGCCATGCCTGGGAAGAAAGGCAATACCCACCCCCCCTGCTTCTCCAACCCGATAAGATGCAGAAGGCTTCCCATAAGGCGTAGATATCTCCTTTTCTTCCTTAAAAGCTATTCCTTCGATTTTGTAAAGACCGCTTCCGCCGATAATGCCGATCATCTGTTTCCTGTTTCCTTATTCATTAAAATTTATTGATGAAATTTTAACATATTAGTTAATAATCCGTTATCAGAGATTTATGTACAAGTCAGAGGATTTGGACATAAGGCGTCTAATCAAAGTTGCTCCCCAAAATGTGATTCAAATCACAGAATATAAAGGTTCGAAACAGTATTTTGTAGTTATAGGCGAAGAAAATAACATTTATTCAACACATAAGGTATTTAATGTAAAAAACAATAAACAGAATAAGCCGCCGAAAGGGTAAAGCCCGGGAAACCGGGTGACACAAAACCAC
>CAZBSJ010000347.1:0-1749 GCA_964494165.1 uncultured Nitrospiraceae bacterium | reverse complement strand
TTGACGGCGAGAGGGTTGAGGTCACTCAAGGAGCTGCTGTTATCCTTAAGGGAAATGAGGTAAGCCTGAATCAGAGCATTACCGCAGTAACTGCAGGAAACAGCACTGCGCTTAATTTTTCTTTTTCTCCGATGGTGGTTTCCAGGAATGAGGGTGTCTTGAATAGGAGCGCAGTCGGCATCATGGCAGCAGCAAATCTAAAGTCTGAAAATTCCACATCCCTCCTGATGATCGCCAATAAAGTAGAGGGAAAGGTTACAACACTGCTTGATCTGCGCGGCGCTGTGGCCATGGGCGCTGTTTTCGGCGGGTTATGGGGACTTTTTTCCTTATTAAGAAAAAGATAAGGCATGGAAATCCCCCAAAGTGTCAGAGAAATAATCCGCATTGCGCTTGAAGAAGACATAGGCAGCGGAGACATCACCTCCTCTCTCCTGATATCAGAAGACCACAAATCAAAGGCCTCAATAATAGCCAAAGATGATTTTGTCGTGGCAGGCATGCCATTTGTTAAAGAAGTATTCGATCAGATAGACCCTCAGACAAAGCTTACTATTTTTAAAGCTGACGGCTCCAAAGCAAAAAAAAGTGATCTGATTGCAGAGATACACGGAAAGACAAGGATAATCCTTGCAGGTGAAAGAACAGGATTGAATATCCTTCAACGGCTTTCAGGTATTGCAACATTGACAAGCAAGTTTGTTGAGAAGATAAGCGGACTTAAGACAAAGATAGTTGATACAAGAAAGACCACGCTAGGTCTAAGATTTATGGAGAAATATGCGGTTAAGGCCGGCGGGGGGAGCAGCCACAGATTCGGATTGTTTGACGCTGTTCTGATAAAGGACAATCATATCAAAGCATCAGGCGGCATAAAAGAGGCCCTGAGACTAATAAAAGAGAAACGAGTTCTTATAGAAGCTATTCTGTCAAATACAAGAGTTGAGATCGAGGTAGGAAATCTTAATGAGCTGAAAGATGCTATTGACGGGGGCGCTGATATCATAATGCTGGATAATATGCCTCTTGAGGATATGAGAAAGGCAGTTGAGACTGTCCGCAACTCAAAGAAAAATATAACGCTTGAGGCATCAGGGAATGTGAATCTCGATAATGTAAGAGAGATTGCTGAGACAGGCGTTGACTGGATATCAATTGGCGCTCTTACCCACTCTGCACCTGCAGCTGACATAAGCATGAAGATAGCTGGGCAATAGTAGATATCCGCATTAGTTTTATTTCAAAATAAGTTATATCAAAAAGCATATTGCAGCCCGAGTATCCATTTAATATCATGTTAATAGTTTCTTCCCTCCCGCAGCTTTCGATTATTGGCGAGGCAATCTTTGACTCTTCTTTGCTGGTTTTAATAATCTCTCCTGCGCTCTACTTTTTTCTGCTCAGCCCGTTATTGCACCATATCGCAGAACGTAAGCAGGCAGAAGAGGCTCAAAAAAAGCTTGTGTTTGAACTGCAGGCGGCACTGGCGAAGGTAAAGACATTGAGCGGCCTTTTGCCTATCTGCGCATCATGCAAGAAGATACGCGATGATAAGGGCTATTGGAATCAGATCGAATCATTCATCAGCGAGCACTCAGAGGCAGAATTCAGTCATGGGTTTTGTCCTGAATGCGCTGCAAAACTTTATCCGGAATTTTATAAGAAAAAAGAGAAAGAATAGAGGCGGTGCTTTTTTACGGGAACAGGGCTATCTGTTCAAGCCCTGTCTTTTCAGGAAACCCCATCATG
>CAZBSJ010000346.1:0-1759 GCA_964494165.1 uncultured Nitrospiraceae bacterium | reverse complement strand
CCTGCGTGCCGCTTCTGAAACTTTTTACCAAAGGATGGGGCTTGAGATATTCCCTTATTCCCCTCTGGAGTGCGCCCGTGCCTTTACCGTGAATAATGGTAACCTCATCTATACCGTCAAGCAATGCATGGTTAAGAAATGGCTCTATCTTTGACAATGCCTCATCCACCCTTAAGCCTATGACATTCAGCTCAGGGATTACTGCTTTATCAATCTCGACTGAGCCTCTGTAACCGGAAGCCTTTGCAACGGACACATCCTTTTTATGAAAGACATCTGATGCAGGGACTTCCACTTCCATATTCCCTGCCCTGACAGTTAAACGGTTATGACCTTTATCTATCCTGAGAACCTCTGCGTCGTACCCTACTGAGCCGACAAATACCATATCGCCTTCTTTTATTTCATCTATTGATATATAAACGTCTTTCTTGAACTCCCTGAGATTCTGTTTTACCTGTTCTTCCAGCTCGTGCAGTTTCTTTACAGTCTCGCGTTTTCTCTCTTTTTTAGCTTCTTCAAGTAAAGCATTCACTTCTCTTTTTATTGATAGGATAAGCTCCTGCGAATCCTCATAAGCCCTTTTCAGGATATCTTTTTCCTGTTTCTTTGCCTCCTGCAGTTTATCGTTTAAAATCCTGTTTTTCTCCTCCAGCTCATTTTTCTGTTTCTGAACTTCGGATAGCGACTTTTCATAATCCTCTCTCTTTTTCTTCAGTTCAGTAAGAAGATTATGGAATTCTATCTGTATATTGCCCAGCAGTCCTTTTGCAAAATCAATAATATCTCCTGGCAGTCCGTATCTCCGTGCAATTTCAAGTGCGTGCGATTGTCCCGGCTCGCCAATTGTTAATCTGTATAAAGGAGTAAATGTCTCCTGATCGAACTGCATCGATGCATTCAGCATTCCCTCATTTTTGTAAACAAACCCGACGATGTCTGTAAGATGGGTTGTTGCAAAGACAAGAGCGCCCCTCTCCTTTAACGCCTTTAGAACTGAACATCCGATAGCAGCGCCCTGCAAAGGCTCGGTGCCTGTTCCGAGTTCATCCAGAAGCACAACAGATTTTGTATCAGCGCTTTTAAGGATATTAGAAATATTCGAGACATGAGCAGAGAATGTGGAAAGACTGCTCTCTATAGACTGCTCGTCACCTATATCAACAAGCAGTTCATTCAAAAGCGGAAAGCTGGATGATGAATCCGCTGATACAGGAATGCCTGATAAGGCCATCAAAAGCAAAAGCCCCAGTGTCTTAATGACAACTGTCTTGCCTCCGGCATTTGGGCCTGTTATTACCATTACTCTGCCGTTCTTGCCAAGCTCAAGGTTCAGCGGGACGACCTCATTTTTAATTCCGTCTCTTTTCAGCACCAATAGCAGGGGATGTTTTGCCTCAACAAGTTTAATAAGTGACAGACTGTTTATCTGAGGGACATTCATCCTGAGGCTCTCAGCAAAACGCGCGATGCTGTTTAGTAAATCCAGATAAACCATTGTCTGATACTGGGCGTTCAGATCATCAAGCACTCTTCTTATGCTCTGGCATATCTCCCTCAGAATGCGTATTTCCTCTGTCTTTTCGTCAGCAATTAGGTTTTCTAGCTCATTCGTAAGCCCGATAATCTCCATGGGCTCGACAAACGCAGTATCGCCTGAGCGGGAAACATCATGGACCACGCCGGAGACCTGTCCTTTGGAATCCATTCTCACAGGTATTACCCATCTGCCGGCCCTTTTTGTAATAAAATCGTCCTG
>CAZBSJ010000345.1:0-1760 GCA_964494165.1 uncultured Nitrospiraceae bacterium | reverse complement strand
CATCAGAGATGCTCGGGATTTCATTGAGGGCATTGCAGTATAAGATAAAGGAATATGGAATTGCTGGTAATTAAATAGTCAGCAGGACTATTTCGCTTGCTACAATATTTTTCGACAGTTCTAAGCTTATTCCGCTACAGCCTCTAAACTCGGCCGTTCCGGCCTCAGACAATCGAGGCTGTTAGCGCTTCATTTCACTAAGAACTGTTACCGAAAAATCTCTGATGCCGCTCAATCAGTCCTGCCGATTATTTTTTTGAATTTTTGTTCATTACATTCTTGGTGCAGATTTTGCACTTGAGTGCAGGATTTGCATTAAAAAGGTTGATTTAAAAATGATAACTCATTGAAAAACAAGGGCTTTTCTTTCTGGCATGAAGTGTGCAGTTATTAGGGCAGAAAGAAAAGGAGGTGAAAGAAATGAAAAGATCGATTAAAGTATTATTTGTTTTGGCTTTGGTTGCATTAACAGCATCAGCTGTTTATGCTGTCGGACCCCATTTTATGGGGCCTGGTGCCGGTTACGGACCTGAAAATTGTCCTAACTACGCAAATCTGACACCTGAGGAACAGGCAAAGGTTGAAAAGTTCAGGACAGAGGCTCAGGGTATCAGAGACCAGATTCATCAGAAGATGACAGAACTCAGGACGCTTAGAACCCAGACAACTCCTGACTGGAAGGCCATTGAACAGAAGCAGAAAGAGATAGTCGAGCTCAAAGTCCAGATCCAGAAAAAGGCGCATGAGGCAGGGATCTCAGGCCAGTGCGGATGCGGCGGTCATGGCGGAATGATGGGCATGAAAGGCGGCATGAGAGGTGGCATGAAAGGCGGATTCTAATCATCCCTGAAAATATTTTAAGATAGAGGAGGAGATTGATATGAAAAAGAGATTGATTTTAAGCATAACAGTTATATCGCTCCTCCTTGTCTTTTTTGCGCCGTCTTTGTCTTACTCAATCGATGCGGATTCAGAAGGCTACGATGAAAATACCGAGATTACAATCAGGGCAAAGATAAAAGAAGTGGTTATAACAAAGAGAGGCCCTGTGGTTCTGATTGTAAAACACAGGGACAGATTTCTTAGGATTATTACAGCGCCAAGATGGTATGTATTCAGGAATAAGATTGAATTTTCTAAAGATGCCGAGGTCGAGATAACAGGCTCAAAATTCTTCGGCCGCGACGGGAATTTCTATCTCAGCGCACGAAGGATAGTTTTGTTAAAGGACAACACTGTTATAGACTTGCGTGATTCTTCCTGCAGGCCCATGTGGCACAGGATGCACTAGACCTTAAACTTTTCCAGTTCAGCAAGAAGGCTCTTGGCCTCTTCTGACATTGATTTAACTGTTGAGTTCATCTCATTGGCAATGCTTACTGACTCGCCGGCTATCTTCTTTATGCTTTCAATAGAGCTTACTATTTCTTTGCTCTTGGCCTTCTGTCTGGAGGTTGCATTTGCTATCTGCTCTGCCTGATGGGATACGTTTGTTATAGCTTCTGATATCTGCCTGCTTCCGCCTGACTGCTCACCTGTTGCTGTTTTTACCTGGATTGAGAGTCCTTTTATCTTATCCACAGCATCCATTATAAGCCTGCTACCCTTGTTCTGCTCCTTCGTAGCCCTGGATATGTGCTCTATCTGGTCATTCATCCCTCTCATGGCAATTGTTATCTGCTGTATCACATTTGCTTCTTCTGCTGTTGCCCTCTGGATTAGCTTTGCCTTTTCAGCTGATGTGCTTGCGCTTTGAAGTA
>CAZBSJ010000344.1:0-1774 GCA_964494165.1 uncultured Nitrospiraceae bacterium | reverse complement strand
TTGAACATGAAGGATGAAAAAACAGTCAGTATTGCCGAAAAGCTTTATAAAGAATTAACAGAAAAAGGAATAGAAGTATTAATGGATGACAGGGATGAGAGGGCTGGGGTCAAGTTCAAGGATGCGGACCTCATAGGAATTCCTCTCCAGATAATTCTCGGCGAGAAAAACATAAAAGAAGACCTTGTTGAGATAAAAGACAGGAGGACAAAAGAGACCTTAAAAGTAAATGTTGCAGATGTTGCTGCAAAGATAGATCAATTGACATAAGCAAAGTCTATTTATTGCATTTACCATAAAAAACACTTTAATATAGCCAAAAGGAGACTATCTATGAAAAAATAGCAATACTGTTATGTTTTTTCTTTGCAGTCGTTGTATTATCTCAGCAGACTATTGCATCTACACAGTCCAAACCTGAACTCCCTGCTGATGAAAAATGGGAATTTTATGATTTTGATGAGGAGGGCACTCACTATTCCTATAATCCCAAAACTATCAAGCGCCTTTCCAATAATATCGTAAGGGTCTGGGTAAAAGCTGCTTATACAGAAAAAAAAACCAGGATCAAAGAAGCCACTCTTTTATGGGAAATAAACTGCTCCAAAAAATCTATGCGCGGCATTACCGCATATGCCGTGAAAAAAGACGGTACAAAGGATATAATCAAACAGCCGTCTGACTGGTCAGATATCCCTGCTGAATCAACGGCAGAGACTCTTTTTGATATTGTATGCACTAAGGGAAAAAAGGATAATAAGAAATAAAAATAGATTCAAAGTTGCAGCAGTTATATAGGTGCTATTTCAGCTTGAAAGATTCTCTTTATCCTTATCGAAAATCTCAGATTTCTGCGCATCGGATTCCTTATGCAGTAAATAAAGCGATTCGCTTAAAGGAAGTTCGGGATATTTTACTATCGCCTCTATAGCCTCTGAAATGGGGTAATCAATGTTGTATCCCTCCGGATAAGCGATTCTTATGAACCTTCTTTTTAGCAGGAAACAACGGTTAACCCTGCCGTTTTTGTCATGAAACGGGATGATAACATGCTCAGCGTCTTCTTCAAGCCCGTATTGCTTTATAAGTTCATTGATCTCTTCCATGACCCTGATTCAACCAAGACAGCATCCTGTTTTTTTTGCAAGATTTAATTTATGAAAGCTAGGATAACAGTAATTATTCTAAAAAGAAAGTGGAAGTGATATTAATAAGAATCACCCCTTGTCCAGGGCTTTCTCTCCCAAAAAGTTCATGGCTATAGCGCCAAGCGGGGCAGTGATTAAAATCGCCAGGACGGCGACAGCAAGCATTATATCGCCTGATTTGATTCCCATGGAGAGCGGAACAGCGCCTATAGCTGCCTGAACAGTTGCCTTTGGGATGTAAGATACAATGCAGAAGAGTTTTTCTTTCCGAGTGAGATCTATTTTAAAAAGGGAAAGATATGTCCCGATGCTTCTTGCAAGGAGGCCGAGCAGTATCAGGCCCATGCCGGCAAGTCCGGTGTTTAAAGCTACATGAATATTTACCTGCGCACCTACGAGGACGAATAGAAGTATTTCTGCGAATATCCATATCTTTCCAAGCTTGCCTGATATCTTGTGTGCTATAGCCTCTGATTTTTCTAATATGATAAAGCCGATAGCAATTATCCCTGAGAGGGCAGATATTGCGATGAATGGCCTTAGCGTTTTCTCAAGCCATGTCAGGAGTATCGCAGCGCCGATTACTATCATGGTCTTTTTTGTTGCCCTTGGCTGATATTTTTTAA
>CAZBSJ010000343.1:0-1805 GCA_964494165.1 uncultured Nitrospiraceae bacterium | reverse complement strand
GAGGCATATCCTTTGGTGGAAAAAAGATACTCTATTCTCTGTTCAAAAAACTGAAGCACGGAGTCCCTGGGATTGCTTGCAGCTTTAATGTTCTTAAGCGGCTTAAATGCCTCGCTGATGATGTTATTCAATGGAATGTCATAACCCTTGTTAAGCATTATTGATATGGCTGCAAGTGTCTGACGCCTCAGCGCAAAAGGGTCTTCAGAGCCGGTAGGCATAAGCCCGATAGAGAAGAAAGAGACAATATTGTCTATCTTGTCTGCAAGGCTTAAAAGAGAGCCGACCTCTGTTTCTGGCAGTCTGTCGCCCTGATGGCCCGGCAGGTATTGTTCCATTAGGGCTTCGGCTACCTCAGGGGCTTCGTTATCATTGATTGCGTAATATCTGCCTATAATCCCCTGAAGTTCAGGAAATTCCCTTACAACACCTGTAATCAGGTCTGTTTTTGAAAGAAGCGCTGCCCTTTCGGTCTTTTCAGTCAGGGAAGGATTTATCTTTTTTGCAAGGAAGGCAGAAAGCGCCTTAATCCGCTGAATCTTGTCGTAAAGGCTTCCAAGCTTTTCCTGGTATGTCACATTTTTGAGGTCGTCTATCCGGTCCTGAAGCTTCTTTTTGCCGTCCTCTTCAAAGTAGAACCTGGCATCTTCAAACCTGGCTTTAATGACTCGCTCCGCGCCTATCTTTACGGTCTCGGAGTTTTCAATGTTGGTGTTGCTTACTATAATAAAATAGTTTGCGAGGCTGCCTTCACTGTTCTGAATTGCAAAATACTTCTGATGTTCCTTCATTACGGTAATCAGGAGTTCTTTTGGTAGATTTAGGTATTCTTTTGAGAAACTTCCGAGTACAGGAACAGGATATTCAACAAGATGAGTTACAGTGTCTATCAGGGCTTGGTCTTCAACAGGCGTTCCTTTTACTGATGCTGTAATCTCCTGTATTTTGTCAGATATGATTTTTTTCCTTTCATCAGGGTCTACTACTACATGGTTTATCGCGAGCATCCTCTTGTAGCTCTGGATATCATTTATACGGAATGTAGCCGGTGACAAGAATCTGTGCCCTTTGGTAATATTGCCGCTCTTTATGCCGTCTATCTCAAAACTGACAGGCTCTTTATCAAAGAGGGCAAGCAGCCAGCGGATGGGACGAACAAATCTCGTATTGTTATTCCCCCATCTCATTGCCTTTGGGAAATGCAGCGAAAGAACAAGCTTTTCCAGTATCTGTGGCAGCAATTCTCTGACATGTACTCCTTTTTCTTCGATTACTGCAACCACATATTCGCCTTTATCCTTGTTTTTCACAATAAGCTTTTCTATGGGTATTCCCTGAGAACCGGCAAAACCAATAGCTGCCTTTGTCGGATTGCCCTTTTCATCAAATGCCGCTTTTTTAGAAGGGCCGAATACCTCTTTTATCCTGTCTTCCTGTAACTGGGGAACACCTCCTATGATAATGGCAAGTCTTCTGGGCGTGCCGTATGTTTTAGCATCAGTAAACTTTATATGGTTTTCTTTAAGGATTAAGCGGCTGTTTTTGTCCAGCTGTTCCATCCCTAAAGTGATAAATCTTGCGGGTATGTCTTCTGTCCCTATCTCAAGGAGAAGTGATAAAAGCTCCCCTTCAGGTTGTGCGTTGATGTCATTCATATAGGTTTTTACCTGTTTGTCGGATCCGTTGATTTTAGTAAATTTTGGACATTATAACCTTATGAATAACTGATTGACAAGGTAGCATAGGTTTGATAGGATTTCCCTAAGGAAGAGCTGGAGACACTAAAAGATTTTCTGGCAAGTAAG
>CAZBSJ010000342.1:0-1810 GCA_964494165.1 uncultured Nitrospiraceae bacterium | reverse complement strand
GCTACCTGTCTTGGGAGAAGATTCTCTTTTTTGGTCCTCTCAAGGATAATTTTTGTGTTAGTCTTAATTTTATCAGCAATCGTATCGAATGCCTCTTTTTCTGTCTTTTTTGCATATTCCATAGCAGCCATTATTACGCCGCCTGCATTTACAATAAAATCAGGGACAGAAAGCACACCTTTTTTATGAAGCATTGCCTCAGCATCTTTTGTTACAGGGATGTTTGCGCCCTGAAGTATAAGTTTGGCCTTAATGCTGCTTACGTTTTCTTTGGTTATCACATCAGGTGTCGCAGCAGGAACGAGTATGTCGCAGTCAGCTGAGAATATCTCATCAGGCTTCTTTATCTCGCCTTTTTTATAATGTATGACACTGCCTTTGGCATCTTTTGTTTCGATGAGGCTTTTCACATCAAGGCCTTTGGTGCTATAGATAGTGCCTTTTGTATCGCTCGCAGCAACGATCAAAGCGCCTTTTTCTGAAAGGAATCTGGCAGCAGCCTTTCCTACGCTTCCAAATCCCTGTATCGCAACCTTTGAGCCTTTAAGGTTCAATCCGGCGTAAGGGCATGAGACCTCAGCGCATTCAGCAAGTCCGAATCCTGTAGCGCCGAGCTTGTCGAGGGGCAGGCCTCCCATTTTTTCAGGCAATCCTACAGCCCTTTTTATTTTTTCATAAATCCATCCCATCGCCTCTTCATCACTTCCCATGTCAGGCCCCGGTATATATTCCGTGATATTTTCGATCTCTTTTGCAAAAGTTCTGAAGTACAGCTCTTTCTTAGGGTCTTTTGGATCAGCAATTATGCCTGCCTTGCCTCCTCCGTGAGGCAGACCTGCAATGGAATTTTTTAGTGTCATTGTTCTTGCAAGACGCGCTATTTCTATGGTATCTACTGAGGTGGATACCCTTACACCGCCTATAGAAGGTCCTAATGCGGTATTATCAACTACCAGGATTGCCCTTAGCCCGACTTTAGGCGAATATATATGTATTATCTTTGAAGGCCCAAGTTCATCGAAGGAGATTCCATTAAGTTTCATATTTATAATCCTCACTTTTTATCCTGATAAATAATTGTCAGGCAAACATAACTGTTATTTTGTAATTTCTTAAAATATTGTATAGAACCTAATGACCTATGTAAAGCTTGTATTTTTTTATGGAAATATCCCCAATTCTATCATGTAAAATAAAAAGGCTCACATGAAAGCATATCAGGAAACACCCTCAAAACCCGTGAACTGCAACTTGGATTTTAATATGCCATGCATTACGAGCCGGAATGAATTAAATCACTTTAAAGGTGAAGGAAAGTTTTCACCGGAAAAGCTCAAATACAATGGCATGTTTTAAGAAAGCAACCGGCTTATTATAAAAGTAATAAGATAAATCTCTGAGGAGGATAAAATGATTGATAAAGCAAAAGTCCGGGAGGTAATAAACAGGATAAGGCCTGCTTTACAAAGGGATCGCGGTGATGTAGAACTGGTTGAGGTTACCGAGAACAATATTGGTAAGGTCAGACTTAAGGTTGCCTGTGGCACATGCCCTATGTCAATGATGACGCTGAAGGGCGGGATAGAAGCAGAGATGAAAAAGGCGATTCCTGAAGTAAAGGCAGTGGAGGCAGCGTAGATATCCAATGTTTGATATGTAGATTGAGGCTATCACTAAAATCTTTTCCTGGAATTCATTTGGTTCCCTGAAAACTGTTCGTTTTGCACAATTATAAAAACCTGTCTAAAAAAGACTCCCCAATGCATGATATAGGCAAGATTGGTATTCCTGCTGAGATACTCCTGAAACC
>CAZBSJ010000341.1:0-1818 GCA_964494165.1 uncultured Nitrospiraceae bacterium | reverse complement strand
ACAAGCAGGCTGAATGCCCCGCTTACTTTCCTGACTGCATGAATTACCCTCTCGTAAAAATCTTCGCCCTTTGCATGGGCAATTAAGTGGACAACCACTTCGCTGTCTGATGTGGACTGGAATATGGCGCCTTCATTTTCAAGCTCTTCCCTCAGTTCTATGGCATTTACCAAGTTCCCGTTATGCGCTATTGCCAGCGCACCGAGCGAGAAATTTGCCATTATTGGCTGGACATTTTTCAGGACACTGCTTCCTGCTGTTGAGTAGCGGTTATGCCCTATTGCGATATGGCCAGGAAGTTTCTTAAGCCTTTTTTCGCTAAAGATATCAGCCACAAGCCCCATGGCCTTATCTAAATGAAGCTGTCTTCCGTCAGAAGAGCAGATCCCAGCGCCCTCCTGCCCCCTGTGCTGCAGAGCATACAGGCCGAGATATGTTAAATTGGCTGCCTCTGAATGCCCATAGACACCAAAGACGCCGCATTCTTCATGGATGTCGTGGAACATAGCATTATATTTTAACATATCGGCTTTATTTTGATTTGAATTGCCTTGAGATGAACCTGTCCAGCCCTTCCACATAAGACCTTCCGGCAAGAAGAAACCCGTCGTTATGCCCGCCTGTAATCTTTAAAAACTCCTTTGGTTCCAGTGCCTTCTCAAAAAGCGCTGTGCCATGTTCAAACGGGATTATCTCATCCTGAGGGCTGTGAACAAATAGTTTTGGCAGGGATATCTTATTTACCTTATCAATATTTGCATATTTATATCGTGAAATAAGTCTCACAGGAAGGTACGGGAAAAACTTCGAACCCAAAGCAGGCAAAGAGGTAAACCCTGACTCAATAATAATCGCGCCTGCCTTAACCCTCAATGCAGTCTCAACCGCAACAGCGCCCCCTAGAGAGCGGCCGAACAGCACAATCTTATCCGGGCTATACCCTTTTGTATTAACAAGATAATCCCATGTAGCCTCCGCGTCAAGATAAGTGCCTTCTTCTGTCGGCGAGCCTTTGCTTTTGCCGTATCCCCTGTAATCAAATATAAGAACACTGAGCCCCAGTTCATTAAATATCCTTATCGAATCAAGACGGTGAGAGATATTTCCTGCATTGCCGTGGCAGAAAAGGACTACAGCCCTCTCATCTTTTGACGGTATAAACCATGCTGAGATCTCTATATCATCCTTTGTCCTTATTGTTACTTCTTCAAATTCAAGACCAATATCCTTAGGTGTTGCAAATATCTCTTTCTCAGGATAATAAAGCATCTTGCCCTGTCTGGCATAAACCAGGACGACAAGCAAAGCATAACCTGCTATAAGTGAAATAAAGATTACTGCAATCATTCTCTTAATACTAATCGGCACTCCTGCTATGCCCTTTCAATCCTTATCCTCATTGCACCTTTTGCCTCTTTTAGCAAAGTTGCGTCGCCGGTTATCCTTCCAACAAGATTAACCTCGCTTGCAGGCACCGGATCAGCCCCTTTGCTGATTGGCGTTGGCCCAAAAAATATTGCAAGCGCATTTCCGGCAGGCCAGTATCCAATATCCCCTGTCTTCACCTTTGTGGTCGCAGTCTCATCCAATGGCATCCGCAGGGGTATCTCAAAATAAAATTCATCACCCCATTCACTGGGGGCAGTATTAACAGGAAGCACATCAGAGATTGCGTTTGCAGTCTTTGTGTCAAAAAGCTCTGCATCAAGCACAATATCTTTAACTGTTATTTTTATCTTTGTTGGCATTGCTACCTCCCCTTATCTTTTTCTATTCTTCAAGCAGCTGCCACTCGGCATATCCTTCCTTAAGTTCTTT
>CAZBSJ010000340.1:0-1822 GCA_964494165.1 uncultured Nitrospiraceae bacterium | reverse complement strand
GAAGGAGATTATCTCCCAGATACATTATAAAATCATCTTTCTTTAGAAAATCTTCTGCGGTTTTAACCGCGTGGGCAAGTCCGGCAGGTTTTGACTGTAGAATATATGTAACCTTAATATTCCACTTTTTCCCATTGCCGATATAATCCTTAACTTCATTGTCTGTTTCAGGAGAGATTATTATCCCAACTTCCTTAATCCCGGCATCTTGAATATGACCCAAAACATAACCAAGGATCGGCTTGTTGGCAACCGGAACAAGCTGTTTGGCCGTAGTGTAAGTAAGCGGCCTTAGCCGGGTGCCTTTCCCCCCGCTTAAGACTAATGCTTTCATGGGTATCCTTTTAATCGCTAAAAATTTGTTGTATTATACCCTAAAAATCTAAAAAAAGAATTCGGGGGAAGAATGAAAACAGTTATAGTTACAGGCTGCGCCGGCTTTATCGGATGGAAAGTTTCTGAGAAATTACTTAACAGTGGTTCAACAGTAATTGGGATTGATAATATGAATGATTACTATGACCCTCGGATAAAAGAATGGAGACTCAAACAGCTCCAAGACTTAGGCTCTAAGCTTCAGGCTTCAAATGAATTTATCTTTCACCTTTGTGACATTGCTGATTTTGATTCTGTCAAAACAGTATTCGCCAATCACAAGATAGATGCTGTCATAAACCTTGCTGCCCGGGCTGGAGTTAGAGCCTCAGTCGAAAACCCATGGGTATATCTTGATACAAACGTCAAAGGGACGTTAAATCTCCTTGAGTGTTGCAAGGATTTTAGTGTGAAAAAATTTGTACTTGCATCAACCTCAAGCTTATACGGACTTAATAAAATGCCATTTAAAGAGACTGACAATACAGACCATCCGTTAGCCCCCTATTCTGCCACAAAGAAGAGCGCTGAGGCTTTATGTTACAGCTATCATTACCTATTCAATATAGATATCAGCATTCCGAGGTATTTTACTGTCTATGGGCCAGCCGGCAGGCCTGACATGAGCATATTCATATTTATCAAAAACATAGACAACGGGAGGCCTATCCCAGTTTTTGGTGACGGGAAACAACAGAGAGACTTTAGCTATATTGATGACATTGCCGAAGGCACAATAAAATCTCTTAAACCTTTTGGATATGAGATATTTAATTTCGGCAATGATAATCCCGTTGTGTTAATGGATGTAATAAATCTCATAGAAGAAAATCTCAAAAAAAAGGCAAATATTAAATGGCTCCCGATGCATCCGGCAGACGTTAAGGCAACATGGGCAGACATAGAAAAATCAAAAAATAACCTCAACTGGAAACCAACCGTTTCAATTGAAGCTGGCGTCAAAAAAACAGTCGGATGGTATCTTGAGAACAGAGAATTTTTAAATAAAATTAAAGGCTAAAAATTTTTATTATTATTACAGTCAATCCTAAATACATCGTTCGCAACCCTTGAATTTGCATTCCCAAAAGCACTTGCCCTAAAGCACGGATTTTGTACAGCTCCAGCTAAATTTATATTTAGTTCAATACAATAGCTAAAGCTAAGTCCATCACCTGGATTAAAACCAGGCAAAGGATCCGCTCCCGTCCGAATCAGGGCAACATTACCTGGATTACCAGGATTGCATACACCTTTTGAAACAGTATATCTTCCATTTTCCGCAAAAAACTGTTCCTGAAGAAGCCTGAGATTCTGTAGATTCGTATAGGCCTCTGTCCTGGCTGCCCGTCTCTGTTGGCCGATATACCCAGGGATGGCAATTGCGGCTAAAAGTCCCATTATGGCAATAACTATCAAAAGCTCAATTAGGGTAAAACCTTTTCTA
>CAZBSJ010000339.1:0-1832 GCA_964494165.1 uncultured Nitrospiraceae bacterium | reverse complement strand
TCTGGGATTTGGTAGATTAAAACCATTCTGCAAGGCCTCAGAACTCGGATGTGTCTTTGTCGTTGAAGAAAAAAGAAGAAAGGGGATCGGCTCGATAATAGTAAAGCATCTTATAGAACACTCTACTTCGAAGATGGTTTATGCAATAACAGACCTCGTGGATTATTTCAGAAATTTAGGCTTTAAAGAGGTAGTGAAACCTCCGCAAGAACTCATGGACAAGCTCAGTATGGTATGCGAAAAAAGCGGCAGGCCAAATGCCAGGGTATTGGTATATGAAAAGACCGGTGCCTGATATAGTAAAGGATAGCTGAAAGAGACAAGCATGGATATAAAAAAGAGAGCATTGGAAATAATCAAGAGATTAAAAAAGGAATATCCTGAACCCAAAACAGCCCTGAATTACAGGAATTCCTTTGAACTGCTTGTAGCAACAATACTCTCTGCGCAGACAACGGATGTTCATGTAAACAAGGTCACTGAAAATCTCTTCAGGAAATACAAGACAATAAATGACTTTGCCAATACAAAACTGGATGCATTAAAAAAGGATTTAAGCTCGATAAATTTCTATAACAATAAGGCAAAGAACATTCAGGCCTCGGCAAAAATGATAATCGAAAACTTCAGCTCAAAAGTCCCCAAAACAATGGAAGAGCTTGTCACCCTTCCCGGCGTTGCCAGAAAAACAGCGAATATCATCCTTTCCAATGCCTATGGGATCAATGAGGGAATTGCTGTTGACACCCATGTAAAACGGCTTTCTTACAGGCTTGGACTTACAAAACACGAAGATCCAGTAAAGATAGAAAAAAACCTTATTGAGATAACACCTAAAGAGGACTGGAGCAATATCTCCCACCTGTTAATATTTCACGGAAGAAAGATATGCCAGGCAAAAAAGCCTAAACACAAAGAGTGCGTCTTATTCGATATCTGCCCGTCAAGAGATATATAAAAGAAGCCAGCACCTCCCGGAATTAAAACACCGCCTTTTCCTCCAAATACTATTGAAGTGTTATGACAGCATACCCCTTGCTCTGATACCCGATAAGCGATATAAACCCGTTTCCGATAATTTGAATATCTGGAAGAATATCCTTATAGTCAACATTTAGTAAACGGGCTGCTATAGAGCAAAGCTCGAATTGTACTCCAAGCTCTTTCAACTCCTTAATTCCCTTCTCAATCATAGCCAGATCTTCCTTACCGGCATGCTTCTTCGATACAAGGAGAACTGTTCGTCCGTGCATTGTGATGATAATCAAAGGTTTAACTCCCTGTTTAACAAGCCCGTCATGGGTCTCTTTAATGACAGACAGATAAAGAATCATTTTATCAGCCGCAGCTACAGACGTATCAAAAATCACCTTCCCCTCTTTTACCCCTTTCAGTGCCTCTGAATCATCGAATTCGGCACCCCAAACAAGTGAAGAAACAAAAAGCAGTGCTGTTAATAATACAGCCGTTATTCCTGAAAGTCCCATGATTTTTTTCATTTTTTCATCCTCCTTACTGAAAATGAATTACCCCTTAATTAAATCGTATCACATCTGTTATGCCTGTCAAACTTTTCTGTCCAGCTTTTATTTGATAGAATCTTACTATGCACAGGACAAAAGACTTACTGTGGACATGGCTCTTGCCTGATATCCGCCACGGCACCGCCAGAGATGAATGGATAAAACACGGCGGCAAGTGGATAATCTTTGATAAAAAAGACAGGATCGTAAAGCTGGCGCGAAGATTAGAACCGTTCATAGATTCCGGAGAGATTGAAAGCGCAAAGTACTGGAACAAAGACCCAAGCGCCATATGCGTTTATTCTCTGG
>CAZBSJ010000338.1:0-1835 GCA_964494165.1 uncultured Nitrospiraceae bacterium | reverse complement strand
TTTTCAATATCAGCGAAATAAAAGACAGCGTCAGGGTAAACATCTGCGATGTCAGGGATGAGTTTTCGATGAACTATCTTGTCAGGAACAAAGATTATATTTTTCATTTAGCGGGTCAGGTTAATCACGTTGATAGCATAAGAAATCCGTTAATGGATCTTGATATTAATTGCAGAGGAACACTGGTAATACTGGAGGCATGCCGAAAATATAATTTGGAGGCTAAGATTGTTTTTTCCGGCACGAGGGGAGAGTATGGATCAAGCGTTATACTGCCTGTGAATGAGGCTCATCCTACAAATCCAAAAGGCATTTATGCTGTCACAAATCTATCCGCTGAAAAGATGATAATGGTATATGGCGATATTTATAAAATGAAAGGAATATGTTTCAGAATAACCAATACATACGGGCCACGACATCAGATGCAGCATGACGAATATGGTGTTTTTAACTGGTTTGTCAGAAAAGCGATGGACGGCGAACACATCCCGGTATTTGGAGATGGAAGCATACTGCGAGACTATCTTTATATTGATGACTTGATTGAATGTTTTTTGATGGCAGCAGTGAATGAAAAAACGTATGGCGAGGTTTTTAATGTCGGTACCGGCATGCCTATAAATTTTAGAGATCTGGCAAAGAAAATAGTTGAAATCGTCGGCTCAGGAAGCTATACCTTCACAGAGTTTTCAAAGGAGAGGAAAGAGGTTGAACCAGGCGATTACTATACTGACATATCTAAGATTCAACAGCATATAAAGTGGAGACCTAAAACCGGACTTGAAGAAGGAATTCGAAAGACTGCGGAGTTCTACAGGCAGCATAAGGATAAATACTGGAACGGGCCCGTTGAAGAGTAATGTCTGAAATTAAATTTTTTACCCTAGAAAAGCAGCATAAGTCTCTTCACCCAAAAATCACAAAAACCTTTAATTCTGTTCTGAAAAAAGGAAATTTTATTCTTGGTAGAGAGCTGGGTCTTTTTGAAAAAGAATTTGCAAAGTATTGTGGTGCAAAGTATGCGATTGGGGTAGGTTCAGGCACAGAAGCGCTTCATCTGGCATTGGTCGCCTGCGGTATCGGGAATGGCGATGAGGTGGTGACAGTGCCGAATTCTTACATAGCTACAGCTCTTGCAATCTCGTATTCAGGCGCGAAGCCAGTATTTGTTGATATCAGAGAGGACACTTTTAACATAGATTGCGATAAGCTTGAGGAATTAATCAGGAAAAGAAGGCGGCCACCAAAAGCAATAATGCCTGTGCATTTATATGGGAATCCATCTGATATGAAAAGAATCATGAGAATAGCAAAGGAATATAATATTAAGGTAATAGAAGATGCATGCCAGGCTCACGGAGCTGCACATAATGGCAAAAAGGTCGGGACCTTTGGCGATGCCGGCTGTTTTAGTTTTTATCCGACAAAG
Organism: uncultured Nitrospiraceae bacterium; assembly: GCA_964494165.1. Lineage (GTDB taxonomy): Bacteria > Nitrospirota > Thermodesulfovibrionia > Thermodesulfovibrionales > UBA1546 > CAZBSJ01. The sequence continues at coordinate 403 of CAZBSJ010000338.1, read as the reverse complement.
AACCTTGGCGGATTGGGAGACGGAGGCATTGTAATTACAAACAGTAGAAAGATTTATGAAAAACTGCTGCTTTTAAGAAATTACGGGCAGAAGAAACGATATTACCACTACAGTAAGGGGTTTAACAGCAGACTGGATGAGATTCAGGCAGCTATTTTGAGAATCAAACTGCGCAAGCTTGAGCGCTTAAATAATAACAGGAGAAAAAAAGCTCATTATTATAATATCTTTCTAAGAAACACATTCCTAAAAACTCCGTTTGAAGCAGAGCAAACAAGTCATGTTTATCATCTCTATGTTATACGCACAAGGTTTCGTGACAGATTGCAGAACTTGCTAAAAAACAAGGGAATACAAACATTGATTCACTATCCCATTCCTATCCATTTGCAAAAAGCTTATA
>CAZBSJ010000337.1:0-1836 GCA_964494165.1 uncultured Nitrospiraceae bacterium | reverse complement strand
ACAGCTTCGTGAAAAAATTACAAAAGCATATTGTCAGTAATTTAATCGCAGGGATTGTAGCAATCTTGCCTGTGGGTGGCCTGCTGATTACTATTGGTTATCTGGAATCCACGATCTCAAGCTCAGGCCTGTCTGAAATGCCATTTTATTTCCCGGGGCTTGGATTGCTGGCAGCGGTGGTCTTTATATACTTAATCGGATTAGTTGTCACTACCTTTGTCGGGAAATGGATATGGACCCGGGCTGACAGCATGCTGGATAAACTGCCGATGCTTGGAAGCCTGTATCAGACACTAAAACAGATATTGGGTTATGGTGAGGGGAAAGATGCCATATTTTACGAGACAGTATTAATTCCGAGCAAGGATTATCAATCAGAAGAACTGGGGCTGGTAACCAACAGGATAACTGACAGGGAAGGGAATACAAAGCTGGTTATCTTTGTCCCCGGTGCCCCTAATCCCACATCAGGCCGTCTGGTAGTGATGGACAAGAAATTGGTCAAGCCGTTAGAAATGCCTGTTAGTGAAACCCTTAAGGCCTTAGTTTCAATGGGTAAAACAGAGATAGATATTGAGAGTTTTAAGAAACCAGATTAAAAATGACTACGAATATCTAATTTTGTGATATATTTCTTCGTAAAGATAGAAAGTGGGAAACGATTCCATTCGTTTTCATTGGGTCTTTTGTAGGCACAGTGTTTGTCATAGGAATTCAGATTTATCGCAGCAAGCCAAATTATGGACGCTTTGCGCTTCGTGTTTTTGAACCATTGTCAGTGTTAATGCTTGGATCGGTTTTTAGTGCATTCGCGATGTCAATTATTGCTAAGGAGGTGAGCCCAGTCGGTTTATTTTTTCTATCTATCGGCTTAGGTCTTGTCTTAAGTGTAGTTGTCTCTTCGTTCGTGTATCGTGCGCGGTTTAAGAATAAGCTTTAATAATTGCCATGAGTAAAAAGCTTAAAGCAGTGTTTTCTCAAGAAAACCTTTTTCAAAAAACTACCTCCCCCTCTTTTTCCCCAGTTCATTTATTAAATCATGATATAATACATTCATTATGAGAATGGATCGCAAGCAAGCTCATCTCAGAAAAATGTCGAAAAAGGATGATTCTTTTGTCAAAATGTCTCCTGCAGAAAGAGTTTCTTTTATGTGGGAGCTTACTGAAGAATTATGGTCATTGAGCGGTTCAGATGTTAAACAAAGATTACAAAGAAATGTTACAAAGCTTATTAGACAATGAGGTGAAATTCCTCATTGTAGGTGCATATGCCATGGGTGCATACGGCTACCCTCGCGCCACAGGTGACCTTGATATATGGGTGGATGCATCCTCTGAAAACTCTCACAAAATATATAAATCTCTTTCACAATTCGGAGCCCCTCTTTCTGATATTAATAAGGAAACATTTACAGAAAAAGGAATCGTCTTTCAAGTAGGCATAGCACCTCGCCGAATTGACATTCTTACGCAAATTGATGGGGTCAGCTTTAAAGAAGCTTACGAGGCAAAGGAAGAGATTAAAATTGAAGACCTCAAAGTTCCTTTCATATCAAAAGAAAAATTTATTAAGAATAAACTTGCAACCGGCAGAGAAAAAGACAGATTAGATGCTGAATATCTAAAGGGAACAGAATGTTAAATAATTCACCTAAGGATATAAGAAATTGCATAATCTCTGATTAAGCTGTTACCTTCCCCTCTTCTTCCTCAACTCCTTTAAAAGCTGATCGTAGCTTAGCGTATTAATCACATCTTTTTTCTCAAGCCATCCCTTTTTGCAAAAGAATGATTAAGATGGACTAAATCTTGATATTATTAATCATGATAGGTT
>CAZBSJ010000336.1:0-1865 GCA_964494165.1 uncultured Nitrospiraceae bacterium | reverse complement strand
CAGCGATTTGATTGGGAAGTTGGACATCAAAACGCATTAGCTAAGTGTAAAAAATCATAGACATCGCTGTCAGAAAATTTTACACTTCAAATGATTCTTCAACCATCTGATTTTATTTAAGTTTTTAAGTATTTAATCTCAGGGCATATCTTTTCCCCTCTTAAAATCTGTCAGCTATTGTTGACACTTCTGATTTCAGAGTTTTTTAGAGATTCAAAATTTTGATTTTTTAGCTATAAAAAAATCCTATAAATCAATCAATTGCAAGAGTATTTAATTTATCTTAGCCATCTGGCAAGAGATTTGCTTTACTTATCATATAAAACAAAAAACCATGTAAAGGGGGTGAAAAAGATGAAGAAATTTCTATTAATTATGGCAATTATGGTCACTCTGTTAACAGCTGGCATAGCGCAGGCTGCATTGGTAACCACTGATCTTAATGGCGGAATTACACCATCAGATATGGCGAATTCTCTTTTAGGTGGAGGCATAGCAATATCTAATGTGGTTTACACAGGTGCAAACAATGCGTCTGGCATGTTTTCAGGCGGCACAGGGATCATCGGCTTTGAGAGCGGGATACTTCTGACATCGGGAAGTACTTCTAATGTAATCGGACCAAATAATGCGATCAATAAAACTACATCCAACGATGTGTCTGGCAGTGCGGTTCTGGATGCGCTTGTTCCGGGTTATTCAACATATGATGCATCACTCCTCTCATTTGATTTCATACCGTCTGGTAATTTTGTCCAGTTCCAGTATGTATTTAGTTCAGAGGAGTACAATGAGTGGGTCGGAAGTGAATTCAATGATGTATTCGGGTTTTTTGTCAACGGTGTGAATTATGCGCTAATCCCTGGAACATCCGCCGCTGTAGCAATTAACAATGTCAATAATGGATTAAACAACTCTTATTATATTGACAATACAGGTGGACTACTGAATACGCAGATGGATGGCCTGACAGTGATGCTGAATATGCAAGCCCCGGTTAATCCAGGGGTAACCAATTCCATGCTGATTGGGATAGCTGATGCCGGTGACTACATTCTGGATTCAGCGATATTTATTAAGGGTGGAAGCTTTGAAGTTTGCGGCGGAACTGGCCAGCCTCCGTGTTGCGGCGGGCCAGATCAGCCTCCGTGTGATAATGGGGCCAAAGTTCCCGAACCTTCCACCATTCTCCTTCTCGGCTCAGGCCTACTCGGCCTCGGGTTCTTCGGAAGGAAAAGGATGAGTAAGTAAGAAGATAAGGTTTAAAAAAACAATAAAAAGCCCGTCAGAAATGGCGGGTTTTTTATTGAGTTCTGACAAAACCTAAACTAACAGAAAAAACTATTAAAAAACTAACTCATAGCAGGGAATACAAAGCAAAAACTCTTTGGATATTATGGGAAAATTCCTGTGAAAGTTTTAGTAGACATCGGAATTTTCCTGAAGGTCATTAATTTTGCTTGATTTTATTGCTGAAAATTGCTAAATAATATATAAGAGGTTAAGCATGAAAAAGTTGTTGTCCTTTTTAATAATTATCCTTCTAAGTTCTTCCTGCGCGCATGTCATTTCCCAGCAATCAAGAGAAAAAGCAAAGACTGATATATCTTTTGGTCATTTACAAAGGAATATTGATGAGTTTACAGGCTCAACCTTCATCTTTGGCGGAGTCATCATTAACATCCAGAATACGGATGAAGGCACCATCATCGAGGCAAGGCACTCTCCTGTAGATTTTCTGGGAGCGATTATTGATCCTGATGTTTCTGAAGGCCGTTTTATGGGCTTGTTTAACGGATATCTCGACCCGTTAATCTACAAAAAAGACCGTGAGATAACAATTGCAGGAGAACTTATCGGCAGCC
>CAZBSJ010000335.1:0-1869 GCA_964494165.1 uncultured Nitrospiraceae bacterium | reverse complement strand
CAAAGGTCAAAATAGATTTCGATACCTTAAGGACATTGTCTGACATGGCAAGAAAGGAATACGGGCTTTCAGGCTGTGTGCAGCATGGAGCATCAACACTCCCTGAGGATGCATTCCATATGTTTCCTGAGACAGGGACATCTGAAGTTCACCTAGCCACAGGATTCCAGAATATCATCTATGACAGTAAGGCGCTCCCTGTAGAATTCAGGGATGATGTGTATAAATTCATAAAAACAGAGTACTCAAAAGAACAGAAAGAAGGGCAGACAGAAGAGCAGTTTATTTACAGCACCAGGAAAAAAGGCTTCGGCCCTTTAAAGAAAAAGTGGTGGGATCTGCCCGCTAATATTAAAAACCCTATCATGAAAGAACTGGAAGACAAATTTGGGCTGCTCTTTGACAAATTAAGGGTCAAAAACACAAAGGACATAGTAAACAAGACAGTAAAGCCTGCAGTCGTTAGAAAAAATATCCCTGTGTCTATTGAGAAAGAGCTATGAAAAGCGGAAAATATAACAAAGAAGTTGTCGGAATAGTTGTAGGCGGCGGCCCTGCGCCAGGAATTAATGGCGTTATAAGCGCGGCTACGATTGAGGCTGTAAAAAGAGGCAGAAAAGTCATCGGCATTATAGGCGGATTCAAGACACTCTTTGCCGGTGACACAAGGAAAATCATCGAACTTAAAATTGATGATGTAAGCCAGATAAATGCGTCAGGCGGATCAATATTGAGAACTTCAAGAGACTTTCCAAGCAAAGCCAAAGAACAGTTCAAGACTCTTATGGCAACGCTAAAAACACTTAATATCAGATACCTTATTTCGATAGGCGGTGAGGGCACTCTTTTTATGTCTAACTGGATAGAAAACGAGGCAAAGGGGCAGATTTCTGTAGTGCATGTGCCAAAGACTATAGATAATGACATACCAATGCCTGGAGGAATGCCCACATTTGGCTATGAGACAGCAAAGCATTGGGGAGTCGAGATCGCTGAGAATATCATTAAAGATGCGAGGTCAACAGGAAGGTGGTATTTCGTAACAGCCATGGGAAGATACACAGGCCACTTAGCGCTTGGAATAGGCAAGGCCGCAGGGGCTACCATTACCCTTATCCCAGAAGAGTTCAAAGAAGAAAAACTATCTTTTAAAAAGGTTGCAGATATGCTTGAGGGTGCTATTATAAAGAGACTTTCAATGGGCCGGGACTACGGGGTTGCAGTTCTTGCTGAGGGGATTGCGAATAAGTTTGAACAGCAAGACTTGCTTGAATACGAATGTGTCGAGAAAGACGAAACAGGGAGGATAAGGCTTTCTGAAATTCAGCTCGGGAGGCTTATGAAGATGCTTGTCAGTAAAAGCCTGGAGGCAAGAGGTATTAAGATGACGATTGTTGATAAAACCATTGGATATGAGCTTCGGGCTGCTGATCCCATCCCGTTTGATGCAGAGTATACAAGAAACCTTGGATACGGGGCTGTCAGATTTCTCTTAACAGGAGGAACCGGCTCGATGATAGTTTTTTATGAGGATAATCTAAGGGCTGTTCCTTTCTGTGATTTATTCGATGCTAAGACCGGGAAGCCAAGAATGAGGTTTGTTGATATTTCATCAGAACCGTATAATGTTGCCAGGGAGTATATGATCAGATTGGAGAAAAAGGATTTTACTCCGCAAAACATTAAAAGATTAGCACATAATGCACGCATGAAGGGCGAGGACTTCAAGAAGAGATTTGCTTATCTGGTGTGAATATTATATTGTCACCCGGTCTTTCTGCAGCAGTCTTTCTGAATAGGATATAATAATATCAGCCGAAGTGGCGGAACTGGCAGACGCGCTAGGTTCAGGGTCTAGTGGTCGAAAGG
>CAZBSJ010000334.1:0-1887 GCA_964494165.1 uncultured Nitrospiraceae bacterium | reverse complement strand
AAAATAAAAAATCCCCAGAATCCAAAAAAGAATCCTGAGGATTGCACCCTGATTCACTTCATCCCCGCCCTCCTCCGCGGAAAGGCTCTTATAGTTATCGGTGTCAGTTTTTAGTGTCAGTTATTTTTCACTGACACTGTTACTAAACACTAATCACTGTAGTTCCCAGGCAGGTCTTCTGGCTCTCCTGACCTTTGCCGGCCTTCCCATCCCGATTTTCGGGACAGTGGCTTCTTTGGCAAAAGCATTATTCTGAACAGATCAAAATCAGGATTACAGCGGCGGGACCGCTTCCGATTTACACGGAATTCCCTATTAAGCCTATCGCACCTGAAACTGGGAATATTCTTACAGAAAGCCTGATAAAAATGCAAGTCTGCGCTCTGGATGTCTTTTTGTCCTCTATGCTAAACTTGTTAGATTAAAATCCCTTAAGGAGAATGTTTTGGAACTCTACAGGCTCGGCATTTCGGATGCGAAACAGCTTCTCGACAAAAAAGAGATAACAACAAAAGACCTCATAGACTCCGTATATAAAAGAATAGAGTCTGTCGAGGATAAGGTAAAGGCATTTGTCACATTATCAAAAGAACATGCCTATGCTATGGCTAAGGACGCTCAGGGAAAAATTGATGCCGGAAAATCATTATTGATGTCCGGCATCCCTATCGCAATAAAGGACAATATGTGCACAAAGGGAATCCGCACAACATGTTCATCAAAGATGCTCGAAAATTTTATCCCTCCTTATGAAAGCACGGTGACATCCAGGCTCAAAGAGAACGGCTATATATTAATAGGCAAGACAAATCTTGATGAGTTTGCAATGGGATCATCAACTGAGAACTCCGGTTTTTTCACCACAAAAAATCCATGGGATCTGGAAAGGATTCCCGGCGGTTCAAGCGGCGGCTCTGCTTCAGCAGTTGCAGCAGATGAATGTATTGCAGCCCTCGGTTCTGATACAGGCGGCTCAATAAGACAGCCTGCATCGTTATGCGGTGTGGTCGGGCTTAAACCTACTTACGGAAGAGTTTCCAGATACGGCCTCGTTGCATTTGCATCATCCCTTGACCAGATCGGTCCTATAACAAAAAATGTAAAAGACTCTGCGCTATTAATGAATATTATCTCAGGCAAAGATTCTTATGATTCGACATCCGCGCCGGTTGTTGTCCCTGATTTTACAAAAATCTTAGGACAAGAAATCAAAGGGTTAAAAGTAGGAATCCCAAAAGAGTATCTCATTGAAGGCATGGATAAAGAGGTTGAAACCTCTGTCAGAGTCGCGATAAAAAAACTCGAATCGCTCGGTGCGATCCCTGTTGAGATATCACTGCCGCACACAGGATATGCGGTTGCTACATATTATGTGCTTGCCACCTCAGAGGCGTCTTCGAATCTTGCAAGATACGATGGGGTCAAGTACGGGTTCAGGGCAGAAGGGAAAGACCTGCTTGACATGTATATGAAAACAAGGGCGCAGGGCTTCGGGCCAGAAGTGAAAAGGCGGATAATCCTCGGAACATATACCCTCTCGTCAGGATACTATGACGCTTATTATAAAAAGGCACAGCAGGTAAGGACATTGATTAAAGGAGACTTTGAGAGCGCCTTTAAGGCAGTTGATATAATTGTCACTCCGACATCTCCAACAGCCGCATTTAAGGCCGGCGAAAAAACAGCAGATCCGCTGCAGATGTATCTTTCGGATATATTCACGATATCAGTAAACCTCGCCGGAGTGCCGGCGATATCCATCCCATGTGGATTCACATCAACTAACCTTCCAGTCGGGTTGCAACTGATAGGCAAACATTTTGATGAAGAGAAAATATTGAAAACTGCTTATGCATACGAGCAGAGCACAGAATGGCACAAGAGGAA
>CAZBSJ010000333.1:0-1890 GCA_964494165.1 uncultured Nitrospiraceae bacterium | reverse complement strand
GTAAGTATCTCTTTTGCATAATTATTGCTTACTGTAGTTATTAAATCAGCGGACACCAATCCTGCTTTTAAAAAATTCACCTTGCCGTAAAATTCCAGGCCTTCCGGAGTAAACAATGCCCAATCCAGGCCGGTTAAAGGCATGGCTGATATGGGGAATACTCCCTGATAGCCAAGGTTATGAACAGTTAAAACAGTTGCTGTCTTATCAAAAAACCTGTCAGTCCGGTAAACAGTCTTAAGATATAGCGGCACCAGGCCTGTCTGCCAGTCGTTGCAGTGAATTACATCAGGTCTGAATTTTAAAGCCTTGCATGCCTCAAGTATCCCTCTGGAAAAAAAAACGAAACGCTCTGCATTATCCGGATAGTCGCCGTAAGGTGTGCCGTAAAGATCTTCCCTGTTGAAGAACTTATCGCATTTCAAAAAAAATGCTGAATTCCCTGCCTTTAAAATCCTGCCGGTCTGATAACCATCGCCGAGAGGGACCTTTATATTTACACCTGTATCCTCAAGCCTGAACTTCTTTTCGATGTCTCTGTATAGAGGCAGTATAAGACAGGCATTTGTTTTCATGTCTCCATACTCATTCAGCAACGCGCCTGTCACATCCGCAAGCCCGCCTGTCTTTGCGTATGGCACTGCCTCTGATGCAGCAATAAGTACTTTCATTTCAATAAATATATAAAGCTATATCTTTGCCTCTCTCATAAATTTAGCAGCCTCTTCCGGAGGAGTGGGGTTTATGTAAAAACCAGAACCCCATTCGAACCCTGCTATCTTAGTAAGCTTTGGAAGTATCTCGATGTGCCAGTGATAATAGTCATTGTCCTCATCGTAGCAAGGCGATGTATGAATAATAAAATTATACGGAGGGATGTCGAGAATCCTGTCTATCTGCTTCAGTATTCGCTGGAAAATCTCAGCCAAAGAAGAAAAACTTTTATCAATCGGGCCAAAGGCAGACTCATGCTGCTTGGGCAGAATCCATGTCTCGAATGGAGCTATGGGAGCAAAAGGCGCAACTGCAAGGTAATGCTTGTTTTCATATATTAGGCGCTTACCATCTTCAAGCTCCTGATTAATGACATCGCAGAAAATGCACCTCTCTTTAAAATGGAAATACTGCTCTGCTGCTTCAATTTCCTCTTTCACGAGCTTCGGAATTATCGGAAGGGCTATTATCTGGCTGTGGGTATGTTCGAGTGTGGCTCCGGCGTCCTCTCCCTCATTCTTGAATATAAGAACGTATCTGAACCTCTTGTCTTTTTTCAGGTCATTCAATCTTAGATAATACGCCCATAACACATCTTCGAATGCCTTTGAAGAAATCGTAGCTAAAGAGAGATTATGGTCAGACGTCTCTATCACAACCTCATGTGCTCCGGTCCCGCTCATCTTATCAAATATGCCCTCGCCTGTCCTTATGAGATCTCCGTGTATCTGAAGCGCAGGAAACTTATTTGGGACAACACGCAAAGTCCAGCCAGGGGTATTTGGCGCTGTATTGCCGGGCCTGAATGCCATTATCTCAGGCGGCGCTGTATGCTCATTGCCGGGACAGAACGGGCAGAAACCTCCTTTCTTTTTCCTGGCAGGCGATACAAAATCAGTGGGTCTTTTCCCCCGCTCGACAGAGATTATCACCCAGCGTCCGACAATCGGATCTTTTCTAAGTTCAGACATATATCCTCCGCTCAATATCTACGCTTGTTTTGGATTTATTATATCACAATAAGATATAATCCCCTATGAAACCTGTGTTTCATCACAAACTTGTAAATAACTCATTCGAAGACCCGTGTCTGTACATAAGAATGCTCAGAGAGAAACGGGCTTTTTTGTTTGATCTGGGAGATATAAGCAAGCTAAATCAGAGCGATCTGCATAA
>CAZBSJ010000332.1:0-1911 GCA_964494165.1 uncultured Nitrospiraceae bacterium | reverse complement strand
ATAGGATTTCCCTAAGGAAGAGCTGGAGACACTAAAAGATTTTCTGGCAAGTAAGCGGCGCTTTTTACTAATGCTCTTGCAGAATCCTAACCTGCTTGAGCACGAGTCTTTTACAAACCTGCTCTGGGCATTATCTCATCTTACTGACGAACTGTCTTACAGGCTGGATGTGAAAAATCTGCCAAATACAGACTACGAGCATCTGAACGGTGATGTGAAAAGGGCATATGTCCTTTTAATATTCGAATGGCTTGCTTACATGAAGCACCTGCGGGAGAACTATCCTTTCCTGTTCTCCCTTGCTATGAGAACCAATCCCTTTGACCCGAATGCATCTCCTGAGGTCAGATAGGTTTCATCAGGAATAAGCTGTCAGGTTTTTAAAAGCGGAAATCCCATGTCTTCTCTCTGTTTCAGATAAGCCTCTGCACAGAGTTTTGCAAGATTTCTTACGCGTGCGATATATCCTGTTCTTTCAGTTACAGAGATGGCGCCTCTTGCATCGAGGAGATTAAATGTATGGGAGCACTTAAGACAGAACTCATATGAAGGCTGTACCAGGCCAAGTTCGTTAAGCCTTTTAGATTCTTTTTCGTATGCCTCAAATTGTTTCATCAGCAGTCCTGTATCAGCATAATCAAAATTATATTTAGAGAATTCAACCTCATTTATATGGTGAATATCCCCGTACTTAATACCATTGCACCAGTCTAGATGAAAAACATTGTCTACATTCTGGATGTACATTGCAATTCTTTCCAGTCCGTAGGTTATTTCAAGCGAAACGGGTTTAAGGTCGATGCCTCCGACCTGCTGAAAATAAGTAAACTGGGTTATCTCCATACCGTCGAGCCAGACTTCCCATCCAAGCCCCCAGGCGCCGAGCGTTGGCGATTCCCAGTCATCCTCTACAAATCTTATGTCATGTCTGAGAGGATCAATCCCCAGATAGTTGAGACTTTCAAGATAAATCTCCTGGCTGTCTTCAGGTGAAGGTTTCATGATCACCTGATACTGGTAATAATGTTGCAGCCTGTTAGGGTTTTCGCCATATCTTCCGTCCGTGGGCCTTCTTGAAGGCTCAACATACGCTGTTTTCCATGGCTCAGGACCTATAACTTTGAAAAATGTAGCCGGATGGAATGTCCCTGCGCCTACTTCGATATCGTAAGGCTGTACCAATACACAGCCTTTTTTTGACCAGAATTCATGAAGCCTCAGTATTATGTCCTGGAAATACATTTTGGAACTCCTTTAAAATTGTAAGGTATGCGTTTCTGTATACTGAAACATTTTAACATAACTCGTTAACTGTATTGCCTTGATTTTGTGATATAATGATTGCCATGGAGAAAAGGCTTTTTATGAGAGGCAATGAGGTTATTGCTGAGGCAGCAATTGCCGCCCAATGCCGTTTTTACGCAGGTTATCCTATAACTCCCCAAAACGAGATACCGGAATATATGTCATGGCGTATGCCTGAGGCAGGCGGAGTTTTTATACAGGCTGAAAGCGAGCTTTCAGCAATAAATATGGTATTCGGGGCATCTGCTGCAGGCGCCAGAGCTATGACATCATCCAGTAGTCCTGGAATAAGCCTCATGCAGGAGGCTATTTCTTTTCTTTGCGGAGCCGAGCTTCCCGCAGTTATAGTGAATATGCAAAGAGGCGGACCCGGGCTGGGCAATATATCGGCTAGCCAGGCAGATTACTTTCAGGCGGTAAAAGGCGGAGGCCACGGAGATTACAGGCTTCTGGTCTATGCCCCATACAACCACCAGGAGCTCTGGGATCTGACTATGCTTGCATTTGACAAGGCGGATGAATACAGGAATCCTGCAATGATTCTGGGAGACGGGATACTGGGCCAGATGATGGAGCCTTTTTATCAGACCCCTTATAAAATGACAT
>CAZBSJ010000331.1:0-1926 GCA_964494165.1 uncultured Nitrospiraceae bacterium | reverse complement strand
GGATAAAGGAAAAGACAGAGGAAAACATCTTAAAAGGCATCGAGATGCTGAAGAGAGGCAAGGAGAGGCATCCTCTGGGCATGGTTTTGCCCATAGCCAATGACATAGCAGATAAGCTCGGCAAAGACCCTTCCGTGAAAAAGATAAGCGTTGCAGGCAGTCTACGCCGCATGAAAGATACTGTGAGGGATATAATATCCTAGTCACATCATCCAATCCACATGATGTGATGAAGACATTTGTACACCTGCCGGGCACAAAACAGGTATTGATGCACGGGCCTACAAAATCAAGCATTGTGACAAATGAAGGCATTCAGGTTGACCTGCGTGTGGTTGAGGACGAATCATTCGGCGCAGCACTCGCCTATTTTACAGGAAGCAAGGAGCACAATATCAGGCTCAGGGAGATGGCTGTGAAGAAGGGGCTTAAGATAAATGAATACGGCGTCTTCAGGGAAAAGGACGATAAAAAACTCGGGGGAAAAGATGAGGAAGATGTTTACAGGATTCTCGGATTGCCATTCATCCCGCCTGAGATAAGGGAAGACAGAGGAGAGATAGAGACAGGGCTTAAGGGCAGGATTCCAAAGCTGATAGAGATGAAAGACATTAAAGGTGACCTCCACGTACATACCAAAATGAGCGATGGAAGCCATACACTTAATGAACTCATTGAAGCTGCGAGGGCTAAAGGATATGAGTATATTGCTGTCACAGACCATTCAAAAGGACTCGGTGTTGCCAGAGGCCTGAATGAAGAAAGGCTGATGGAAGAGAAAAAAGAGATAGAGGCGATAAATAAAAAGCTCAAAGGTTTCAAATTGCTTATCGGCATTGAGGTGGATATAAGGAGCGACGGAAGGCTGGATTTTTCAGACGATGTGCTCTCCGGGATGGACATTGTCGTTGCCTCAATACATTCAGGCTTCAAGCAAAGCAAAGAACAGCTTACAAAAAGGCTTGTGTCTGCAATGAAAAATCCGTATGTGTCAGTTATAGCGCATCCTACAGGAAGGCTTATTGGAGAAAGAGACCCGTATGATATAGACATGGAAAATATCCTAAAGATCGCAAAGGAAACAGGCACAGCCTTGGAGATAAATGCATATCCATTAAGGCTGGACCTGAATGATATTTATGTAAAAAAGGCAAAGGAGCTTGGCATTAAATTTGCCATAAGCACTGACACCCATGTTGTCAGCCAGTTTGACTACATGTATTACGGCGTTTCGATTGCAAGACGCGGATGGCTTGAGAAAAAAGATGTGCTTAATACGCTAAGTTATGAACAGCTTTTAAAGGAGTTGAGGAAGAAGAGGGGGAGAGTCTGATTCTCATGTGAGACAGTCATATTGCGCATACTTCGGGTTATGCTGCCTTTTCGATTTCCTTTGTTTCGTATTCTGGGAACATAATTATTGCAGGATGAACATTAAATGTCTTTGCAAGCTGCTCAGCACGCTTTTTGCCAATTTCAACTCTATCATTTTCCAGAAGGCTGATGTTAGTTGCATTAATTCCAGATTTACGTGCAAGTTCGTCCTGAGTCCAGCCTTTCAATTCGCGAAGCAATCTGATAACCTCGCCAGTTGATAGAGTGGTATGAGATTTTGCTGTTCTGAATACACTTTGCTTCGATTTCATTATTGACCTCCTAATATTTATGCGGCGTTATTTCTATTACAAAAACTGTAACAATATCTTTTTCCACAGTATATATAACCCTATACTGGTCACTCAAACGCGACGAGCGTTGTCCCTTGCGTTTACCTTTTAATTTCTCATCATGAAACCCCGGGAATTCTTTTAATTTTTCAGGGCCATGACGAAAGATGATATTTTTCCAAAGCTCGTATTTCTTGACTATGTTTAACGGCAACTTAGAACATGTCTTTTCGATATCGCGACGTTCTTTGATGTGCCA
>CAZBSJ010000330.1:0-1947 GCA_964494165.1 uncultured Nitrospiraceae bacterium | reverse complement strand
GAACTTGAACTTACACTAAAACGTCTTGAGAGTAATCTCGAAGACCTTGAGGAGACAATAAATTTCAATTTCACCCATTCAGCGGCTCATATCGGAGGCAGTCAGGTTAGGAAAGATGAAGAAAGCCTCATAGAACTTAAGGAAAAGATTAAAGAGGTGAAGAAATTGCTGTCAATGTAAGGCAACAAATAAACACTAAGCCTTTTTTACAAAATCACCAAATCCCTTTAAAATACTCAGCCCAAGCTCCTGGCTTTTTTCAGGATGGAATTGGGTAGCAAAGACATTATCCTTCCATACCATGGCTGTAAAAGTGACTCCATAGTCGGTCGTGCCGGAGATTATATCCTTTTCTTCAGGCACAACATAAAATGAGTGCACAAAATAGAAATAGGACTTATCAGATATCCCATTGAAAACAGGCGGCTTTTTCTTTATATCCAATGTATTCCAGCCCATGTGCGGAACCTTCAGGTCACTTTTAGGAAATCTTACAACCCTCCCCTTAAAGACATTTAGCCCTTTGCATGTCCCGAATTCCTCAGACTCTGTAAACAGAACCTGAAGGCCAAGGCAGATTCCAAGATAGGGTTTTCCCTTTTGTATTGAGCGTATAATAGCCTCAGTAAGCTTCATGTCAGTAAGGTTCTTAATGCAGTCCATAAATGCGCCAACGCCCGGCAGGACAACCCCTTTGGCACCATATATTGACGCTGCATCAGTCACAATCTTCGCATCAACACCGACCTTTAGAAAGCCTTTTTCAACGCTCCTGAGGTTTCCCATTCCGTAATCAACAATCGCGATCATGTTTTAAATTACTTTTTTGAACCAAGGTTTGTCAATTAAGTTTAATGAAAGTATAATCTTAGTCATGAATCAGCTGAGCCAGAAAATCATCGAAAAGATAAAAAAAGACGAGCCTGTCGCCTTTGAGACATTCATGGACATGGTCTTATACCATCCTGAACTGGGATACTACACCTCTCAAATACAGAGACTCGGAAAAGAAGGCGACTTTTATACGAGTTCCCACCTGCATCCTGTATTCGGGAAGATGATCGGCATGCAGATTGAAGAGATGTGGGAGACAATGGGCTGGCCGTCTGACTTCAGGATAATAGAGATGGGAGCAGGCGCAGGCTATTTATGCAATGACATGCTTGAATATCTTAAGAAAAGAGATATCTTCAATTCTTTAACTTACACAATCGTAGAGATAAACCCTTTTGTAATCGAAGCACAGAAGAAAATGTTAGCCGAATATGCTCACAAAGTTAAATGGGTTTTATCATTAAAAGGCTTGCAGAAAATTAAAGGCTGCATCTTTTCCAATGAGCTTCTTGACGCCTTTCCGGTTCATCTTATAGAGATGGATGAGATGATTAAAGAGATATACATTGATCAGGAAGACGGAAGATTTGTCGAGATTAAGAGAGACATTGACAACAATTCTATAAAGCAGTATCTCAAAGAATTTTCCATAGAACTCCCCAAAGGATACAGGACTGAGATAAACCTTAGGATAAAAGACTGGCTTAATGAGATTAATTCATTGCTAACAGAAGGCTTTATCTTTACAATCGATTACGGCTATCCTTCATGGGACTATTACAGCGAAGAAAGAAACAGGGGCACTCTCCTCTGTTATCACAAACATCAGGTCACAGAGGACCCCCTGCAGAATATAGGAGAGCAGGATATTACTGCCCATGTAAATTTTTCTTCTGTCAAAAAATGGGGCGAAGATATAGGAATAAAGACAATAGGGTTTTGCCAGCAGGGGACTTTTCTGATATCTCTGGGCATTGATAAAGAGATAGCAAATCTGTTTGAGAGTTCAAAAGACTATGTTTTTGAGGCAGCAAGGATAAAGAAACTGATCCTTCCCGGCACCATGGGAGAAACGCATAAGGTTTTGATTCAGTATAAAGGAAACGGCAATCC
>CAZBSJ010000329.1:0-1955 GCA_964494165.1 uncultured Nitrospiraceae bacterium | reverse complement strand
GTGGTTTCCACCTTAAATCAGCCCCTAAACTGTCCAAACGATGGGGACCACCTCTAAAACCCTCCAAGTGCAATAAGTCCAACCCCTAAAAGCACTAATGTTCCAGGCTCAGGAACAGACACAGGAACTGTACTCCCTGAATCAAGCGCTTCAAATGTCAGAGGATCAACAATTTCAAAAAACTGTGCCTCTGGAATGCCTGAACCAAGCCAGTCAAAGGCTACGGAAAAACCGCTTAAGGTCTCTCCTAAGCCAATCCCTGAAACCATTGCGAGGGCATCATAAAACCCGTCCTGAGGAAACCCGAGAATAAGCTGGGGATTAACTATGAGTTCGTCCCAGTCAGCCACAGGCGTTGTAACCTCAAGGTTGTCGTAAAGACCATACCCAAAGTAGATTGTGAACTCTTCTATGGCTGAAGCAAGAGCATCATTCGTAATTGAATAAGAATACTCCCATCTGCCGCTGCCCAAATCGCTTACGCTGTAGCTGATAACCGCAGCATTAAGCGCACCAGTCATTAAGAACATCAAGCCAAGCACAAAAACAAAAACCATCACCTTTTTCATCTTCCCCTCCATTTATAGAATAAGTTTTTAGCAAAACAACAATCAGTAAATCCATATGACATCATTGAATAAATCTCCCCTCTTTTGTTAATCTAACCTTAAAGGAGGTAACGGAAATGCCGACAACATTAAAAGATGCGATCAACTCTATTAAGTCCTTATCTATGCCTTCTAAATCAAAGAAGAAAATCTCTGATGAGCTTCTCGGTAAATATGAAGGGATAATTCCTGCCGGAAAATCTTCAACAGAGTCCATAAAAGACCTGAGAAAAACAATGTACGGCAAAATCAGGGAATAGTTCTTGGAAATACCAAAGATCTTCATTGACACTGACGTTGTAGTGAACTGGCTGATAAAAGAGACCGAGACAACGTCAGGTAAAATCCTGTGGGAAGCGCCGTACAGGATTATGCAACTCATAGAAAACAGTACTGTTGCCGGCATGATTTCACTCACAACGCTCATGGAAATCAGATACCTCCTTCGGAGAAAGAAGTCTTACACTTCTCAGCAGGTCGAAGATGATATATCAAAGTTAACCTCCACATTCGAGATAATAATTCCCGATGAAATAAGTCTTCTCAAAGCCAATACTCTTCAATCCGAGCATAACCTTGATCCATTTGATGCAATACAACTTTCTATCGCAATAGGGTTGATCCCCATTACCCTTATTTCCAGGGATAAGGAATTCATACAGATTGCAAAACAATTCATGTCCGCATTGACCCCTGAAGAATTTCTCAAATCCACCCGTTAAAAAACAGCTGTCTGTTTTTACTAATAAAAAAGGCGGTTCATACCGCCTTTTTTATTAGTAAGTTAATCTGATTGTCTTAGTCTCTTAACTACGGTTATTAAACCGTAATGATTTCCGGAACCGTCATCTTCCCCCATTACCTTTTCCTCTCAGAACAGTTTCTTCGCGAGATATCGCAACACAAAAGTAGCTTCAGCTTTCCTTATCGAACCCAGATGTTCAGGGGGCAATAAAAGTAAACAAAATAAGTATGAAGCAATCATTATGCCAATCTTTTAACTGTTTGATTTTAAAGGAAACAGCCCAAAACTGCCCATTGAAAACCCCTGATTTTTGTAAAATTTCAGATAATCAGTGTCAGGTTTTTTTACACTTTTAGAAGAATAAATGTTTTGCCCCTTGATTTTAAAGGATTTCGTTCTGAGAACAGCTTGGGCAACTTTTAAGGGTTATAACAGAAGAAAAAGGATAAGACTTGTTTTTAAAGGAAATTTTTTAAAAAAGACTCATAAAATCAGGGTAATTTTGTCTAATTTTTTAGACAGTCAGCCGGAATCAATCCCCTAATCTCCCTTGCTTCCGTGACGGCTCACATGAAATCATATCAGGAAACACCCTCAAAACC
>CAZBSJ010000328.1:0-1962 GCA_964494165.1 uncultured Nitrospiraceae bacterium | reverse complement strand
TGGAAACGATATTAAAAGAAATGAACTATGAGTATGCGGCCCTCTGTTTGATAGATAAAACAACAGGACTTTTTTCTCAGGAATTTACCAGAGGGATTCAAAATGACTTATGCAAATTAGACGTCGGGATGCCTGTTGCAAGCAATCATCCGTTTTCTGAGGTCGTCAGAGAAGCCAAGGCTGCAGTAAAAAAATCTTCTGAGATAGGCGTATCTGACTCATACGGAAATGTCGTCATAATACCCTTATTATCTCATCAAAGAACTCGCTGCAGGGATATAACTAACTGTACGTTAAGAGAATGTCCGGCTTTCGACTCGAGTGACGAAAGATGTTGGTTAATAAGCGATACATTGTGCAGAAGCCATCATGCACTGCAGGGTAAAAACAAGATATATGGTTGCCTCCATTGCCCAGCATTTCCTGTTCTGGGAGTCCTTATCTCCGGCAAACAAGAAGGTTTAACAAAGACATCCCTGCACTCGCTTGAAATCCTTGCATCTGAAATAACATCAGCCATAGAGAATCAAAGGCTCATAGAATCCAAAAAAGAGGACATAGAAAATCTCATAAGACTCCATGACACGTTTGTGGAGAATATCAGGAACCTGGATGTTCATACGCTTACAAAAACAATAATATCTTCGGCAACAGTTTTTGCAAATTCTGATGCTGCTCTTCTTTATCTGATGAAAGATGACATGGATTTACATCTTGAGGATAAATCCGAAAATCTGGATATCGGCATTGTTCCCAAGACAATCCCGATGAAAAACTCTTTTATATCTAAGTCGATAAGGGACGAAAGGATCAGAGAGACAATAAAGATTAATGATGTAAAGGTTATGGAAGAACTAGGCAAAAGATATGGCTTTACATATCTAGCAGTAGTACCGTTTAAATTCAAAAATATTCTTTATGGCTGCCTGATTCTGTTAAAACAAAGAGACTTTACAATGAACGATTCTGAAAAAGCAATTATGCAGCTTTTTGCCAGCCAGTCAGCAGCTACTATAAATACAGCGCAGATTTATAATGAATTAAATATCGAAAAGGAATTTTCTGACACTGTTTTTAATAATATGGCAACCGGATTGATGGTCCTTAATAATGAAGGTAAAATTGTAAGGTTAAACCAGGCAGGCTCTGAAATCCTGAAGGTAAATTTCAATGAA
This sequence comes from uncultured Nitrospiraceae bacterium, assembly GCA_964494165.1. GTDB lineage: Bacteria > Nitrospirota > Thermodesulfovibrionia > Thermodesulfovibrionales > UBA1546 > CAZBSJ01. Next base: position 787 of record CAZBSJ010000328.1, on the reverse strand, counting down.
ATACGAAACAAAAAACTGACAGATACTCTGCCTCAAATATCTATTTTTTTGAGTGTAGACTCTGAACCTCACAAAGAAGTAGAGATATCAAAAGGTGAATATAAAACCCCTATAGGTTTCAGTAATGCTCCATTGCTTGATATGAATGGGGAACAACGAGGAACGGTTGTCGGCTTCAGGGATATTACAGAGATAAAGAAGCTTCAGAACGAAATAAGGGAAAAACACAGATTTGAGGCTATGGGAAAGATAATTGCCGGTGTTGCGCATGAAATAAGAAACCCGCTTTTCGGAATATCTTCCATAGTCCAGATATTGGAAAAAGAAGTTGCCTCCGAGCAACACAAAAAACTTCTTCAAGCTACTTTGAGGGAAACGTACAGACTAAAGAGTCTCATTGAAGAGCTGCTCTTATACAGTAAGCCTTCCAAGCTAAATATAACTGAAATCGATTTGAACATGCTGACAGAAAAAATAAAGAACTTTACAAATGCTCGTAAAAATAGCGTGATCTTAAACTTATCATTTAACCCAGAAGTAAAAATAAAGGCTGATCTTGACAAGCTGTCTCAGATATTTCTTAATTTTATTGATAATTCTATAAGTGCCGTCTGTAAGAAAATAGACATCACTTCAGAAAGAAAAGATTATCGCGTAGCCATAAAAGTTCAGGATGACGGCATTGGCATGAAAAATGAAACGTTAGACAGGATATTTGATCCTTTTTTTACTACTAAGAAAGAAGGAACAGGACTTGGTCTTTCCATATGCAAGAAAATAATAGAAG
>CAZBSJ010000327.1:0-1976 GCA_964494165.1 uncultured Nitrospiraceae bacterium | reverse complement strand
TTACGGGAACAGGGCTATCTGTTCAAGCCCTGTCTTTTCAGGAAACCCCATCATGATATTCATGTTATGAACTGCCTGTCCTGAAGCGCCTTTCATCAGGTTATCAATCGCTGTGACGATAATAAGCGTGCCGGTTCTTTTATTGACCGTAAGCCCGATATCGCAGAGATTTGTGCCTCTGACATTTTTGACGTTAGGGAACTTTCCTTCAGGCAATACTCTTACGAATGGCTCATCTGCATAAGTCTTTTTGTATATATCCAGAACCTTTTTTGTATTAATATCTTTTTTGAGCTTTGCATAAATAGTGCTTAATATGCCTCTGTCATAGGTGCCGAGATGAGGCGTAAAGTCGGCCTTTATGGTATTTTTGCTGATAAAGGAGAGTTCCTGCTCTATCTCAGGCGTGTGTCTGTGCGTGGCAATTGCATATGCCTTGAAACCTTCATTTACCTCGCAGAATGAGAAGGCCATGTCAGCCTTTCTTCCTGCGCCTGTTGTACCGGATGTTGAGTCGATTATTAAGGAGTTATTATATGTCAGCCTTGCTTTTAATGCAGGGTAAAGCCCAAGGATCGCTCCTGTCGGATAACAGCCTGGATTTGCTATTACAGATGCTTTTGCGATTTTTTTTCTGTACAGCTCAGGCAGGCCGTAAACAGCCTTTTTAAGTGTGGCATGGAATCTGTGCGGCGTGTTGTACCACTTTTCATATATTTCCGGAGACTTAAGTCTGTAATCCGCTGATAGATCTATAACCTTTTTCTTGTGATTGACGAAGAAGTCCACTGCTTCCTGAGATTCGGCATGCGGTAAAGCCATAAAAAATATGTCAGCCTTGGCAAGGAGTTTTTCTTTGTTTAAGGGTTCATATTTAAGGTTTGAAGTATTGGTCAGATGCGGGAAGAGTTCTGCAACAGTCTTGCCTGCTGATTTTTCTGAAGTGACGGCTGTTATTTTAACGCGTGAATGCTTTGTGAGAAGGCGTATTAATTCTCCGCCTGTATAGCCGCTGCCTCCGCAGATGGCGACGCGTAGCATATTTTTATCTCTTAGAGAACTGGAATCTCTTTCTTGCTGCTTTCTGGCCGAACTTCTTTCTCTCTTTTTTCCGCGGGTCTCTTGTCAGGAAGCCTTCTTTTTTGAGCTTCTGTCTCAGGTCATTATCTATAGAAATAAGGGCGCGTGAAATGCCCTGTCTCAGAGCGCCTGCCTGGCCTGTGAGTCCACCGCCTTCAACCTTTGCATTGATGTCGTATTTATTGGACATGCCTGTAAGTTCAAGGGGCTGTTTTATCATCATCTGAAGGGTCTCTCTGTGGAAGTATGCACCCAGTGTTTTTTCATTAACGGTTATCTGTCCTTTGCCTGGAGAGACAAGTACCCTTGCTATTGAATTTTTTCTGCGTCCTGTTGCGTTATAAGTAATCTCAGCCATTCGAAGCTCCTTTATTGCATTGTTTCAGGTTTCTGGGCTGTGTGCGGGTGCTTGCCTCCGCGATACACTTTCAGCTTTTTAAGCATGGCCCTTCCAAGCCTGTTCTTGGGAAGCATTCCCCAAACAGCATCCAATATCACTTGTTCAGGTTTTGTTTCAAGCCTTTTTCTGAGAGGCTCTGATGATATGCCTCCGGGATAGCCTGAATGGTGATAATATATCTTATCGTCAAGCTTGTTGCCTGTGGTCTTAACTTTTTCAGCGTTTACTACGATGACAAAGTCCCCGGTATCTACATTTGGGGTAAATATCGGTTTATTTTTCCCGCGAAGATGCACAGCTATCTTTGTGGCAAGCCTTCCAAGGATTGCGTCCTTTGCATCAACGACGTACCATTTACGATCAACTTCAGTTTTTTTAGCAAATTGGGTCTTCATCCCTAACACCTTCCGTTTAGATTTTCCGTCATAGATTTATAAATGAGCGGAAAGAACTAAATATAATAGTAAAAATGCAAATATCTTGTCAACAGGAAAAG
>CAZBSJ010000326.1:0-1993 GCA_964494165.1 uncultured Nitrospiraceae bacterium | reverse complement strand
ATATATCTGAATATCTCAGGCGAATAGACAGCAATGCCTGTATAAGCAACTTTTACTGTCTGAGCACCTGAACTTGGTGATAAAGGATCTTCTACATCAAGTATATACCCGTCGCTGTCTGTAATCACAGTATTATATTTAGGGTAGTTATGTGTTGCTAACGTTGCAATGTTTCCAGAAGACTTGTGAACTTCAATGAGACGTACAATATCTATATTTGACACTATATCCGAATTATGCACAAGAAAATGCCCGTCCGAAAGAAAGCTTTCCGCATTTTTTAAAGCGCCTCCTGTACCGAGAACCGGATTTTCAGGGAAAAATGTTACACGGTTCGCATAAGAGGAATTTAAAATCCATTTGCGCAGATCTTCCGGCCTATAATGAAGGTTGATCCCGATTTTCCCTAAAGATATTTCTGAAACACGTTCAAGAATAGTTTCTATTAAGGGTTTTCCAAGGATTGGGAGAAGAGGTTTTGGGATATGATTGGTGATTGGTCTCAGCCGTTCGCCAAGTCCAGCAGCCGGAATAAATATCTTAAGAGAAAATAGCGGCATGGTCAGCGGTAAATCAGGTATTCCTTTGCAGTTTTCTGAAATGCCTTAAGCTCTTCTTTCCACTGTCCTTCCATTTTGTTTATGTCTGTATATTTTTCTATCTCTTTGCGGATTTTGTCCGTCCCTGCAAGTATATCAATGGGCATTTTTTGGGTTTCGTATTCATAGGGCGGTTCTTTCCATTGGAAGTGATTAGGGTAGAGTTCATTCACTGCTTTTAAGACAGCTATGCCGGTTTTGAACGGTTTGAAGACATTCCTGTCTGTGATATGTATCTGTGCGCCTCCGCAGAGTTCTCCTGCATGTTTCTGGAATGTGGGCAGGAAATACAATGGCCGGAAAATTATACCCTTTAACTTAAATGTATTAAGTCTTTTAACCAATGCATCCGGGTCTATAAAAGGTGCACCAAATATCTCAAACGGCCTGGTTGTTCCGCGTCCCTCACTCAGACTCGTTCCTTCAAGAAGGCACATGCCGGGATAAACTGTCGCGGTATCAATGGTCGGCATGTTAGGGGAGGGCATGACCCAAGGAAGCCCTGTCTGATCAAACCACAGCTTTCTTCGCCACCCTTGCATTTTAATGACATGGAGTTCAAGGTTCGGATAAAACTTGCTCTTGAGATAATAAGCGATTTCTCCGGATGTCATTCCATGCCTTATCGGCAAAGGCCGCTGTCCGATAAATGACGCATACTCCATATTCAGAACAGGCCCTTCGGTTAATGATCCAGTAATTGGATTAGGTCTGTCAAGGATAACTACTGGTTTGCTGTTTTCAAAGCAGGCCTGCATGCAGAGTTCCATAGTCCATATGAATGTATAATATCGCGAGCCTATATCCTGAAGATCGATTGCTAAGACATCAATATCATCAATCATGGCAGGTGCAGGCTTTCTTGTCTGTCCATACAGGCTATGCACAGGGATACCTGTCTGCTTGTCTTTAAAGCCTTCCCATTCAATCATATTATCCTGGGTTTCTCCGCGTATCCCATGCTGCGGGCCAAAAAGGGCTGTCAGCTTTAATTTTCTGGATCGCATAAAAAGGCTTGTTGCATGTTCAAGTCTCCGGCTTATTGATGCCGGATGTACCAGAAGCCCTGCACGTGAGTGTTTAAGGTTTTTGGGCCAGTTCTGCTCGAATCTATCAAGTCCAGTATATATCTTCATGATTTGCAGAATACATTATATACAAAAGTGTTATTATACTTACAAGCATGTTTTTTATATTTTTTGGTGTCGTATGACAGCATTTAAGGTGGAACGGTTGAAAATGGGCTTATTTATTGATAGGCTATATGGATTCAATAAACGGGGTTGATATATTATGAGGCAGGATGAAACCGGGAAGGCAAAAGGCTTTTCAATAAAAAATATCTTTGATTTCTTTTCAAGACTCAATATTGTTAGAAAGATACTTATAGGATA
>CAZBSJ010000325.1:0-2000 GCA_964494165.1 uncultured Nitrospiraceae bacterium | reverse complement strand
CTTGCTGATGAGGGATATTCGATCCTTATTACCCGTTACGAAGAAAAGATATAGAGAACAGCTGCATTGTAATGTTTAATACAGCAGGTATTTAGCCCTGAGATTTATAAACTCATCCAGCTTTTTCTGCCAGCCTTGAGCTATCAGTTTTGGATCTTTACCCTCCTTTATAGACTGCAAAACATTCGCCGAGCCAACCAAAGGGAGTGTCTTGTCTATCTTAAATTCAGCGGGATATAGCTTATAAAGTGCGCTTGTAATCTCGATGCCAAGCCTGGCTACATCCAGAGCATCTCGATCAAGTAAAATAATCTTTATCCCGTGGCATAATTCATTCTTAAATCGGTTGTTTCTGGGCCTGAACTTAACAGTCTCGAATTTTACTCCCTGAATATTACGTTTGTTAAGATAAGATGAAAGTCTTTTTGAATCAATCCATGGAGCGCCCAATACTTCGAACGGCGTATCTGTGCCACGGCCTACGCTTACATTTGCGCCCTCGACCAAAGCAACTCCGGGATATAGCACTACCCTTTCAAAAGAACGGAGGTTTGGCGAAGGACTTATCCACCTGTAGCCGGTATCATCAAACCACATATCTCTGCTGTAACCCTGCATCTTTATCACATGCAGTTTAGCGCCTATCTTGTTTTCTTCATTAAATAATCTTGATAGTTCACCCACTGTCATTCCATGTCTTACAGGCAGCGGAAAATATCCGGTGAAAGATTGAAGGTCTTTATCCATTACCGGCCCCTGCACAACAGAGGCTGTTATGGGATTTGCCCTGTCGAGCACAAAAAACGGGATGCCTTTTTCAGCAGCAGCCTCCATAGCATAGGCCATGGTAGTGATGTAAGTGTAAAAACGGACACCTACATCCTGCATATCAAACACCAGTGCATCTATGCCTTTAAGCATTTCAGCTGTCGGCCTTTTTGTCTCTCCGTAAAGGCTGTAAACAGGAAGTTTGGTTAATGGTTCTACTGCTGATTTTATCTCTCCGTCCAGTCTCCCTGAGAGTCCGTGCTCAGGGCTAAATACCGCAGAAACCTTAACATTGGAGGCTTTAAAGAGAATATCTAATGTAATCATCCCCTCTGAATCAACAGCTGACTGATTGGTGATAAGTCCTATGCTTAATCCTGACAACTGAGCGAATTTATCCTGCTTTAAGACATCGATACCGGTGAGCACTTTATTGTTGTTGGATGCATGTGAACTATTATTTGCAAGCGCTTCTGCGGCAAAAGTTGCAATGTCTTTATAAATTTTTCTTGCGTCACCCTTGCCGTCCGGATGTACTCTGTTCGTAAGTACAATCACATAGGTCTTGGAATACGGATCTATCCAGATAGATGTGCCTGTGTAGCCTGTATGACCAAAAGAGCCTACTGGAAAAACCTCTCCCCTGTTCACTGAGAATTGAGAATCGATGTCCCATCCAAAGCCTCTTAACTCTTTCTTGTTGTCAGGCGATTGCGCAGATATCATCATCTCTACTGTGGAGGTATTCATTAGCCTTACTCCATTATATATTCCGCCGTTGAGCAGCATCCTTGCGAATATAGAAAGATCCCCGGCTGTAGAGAACAGGCCTGCATGACCTGAGACTCTCCCCATCTTCCTTGCAGTTGGATCATGCGGCTGACCGCAGAGAGTTTTCTGAGTTCCATTGATAAACTCTGTAGGCGCTATCCTGGCATAAAGCTCTGCCGGAGGATTAAAAAAAGTATCATTCATGCCCAATGGCCTGAAGATGTTTTCATGACAGTAAGCATCCAATGTCTTCCCTGAGACTCTTTTTACAACCTCCCCTAGTACCTCAAAATTTATGTCGCTGTAAACAAAACATTTCCCGGGAGAATATAGAGGTTTTTCCGAAATAATCTTTTGCATGATTTTGTCATAACCATTTACGCCTTGATTGAGTTTAAGTGAAGGCCTAAGCCCGGAATAATGGGTAAGAAGATGCCTGATGGTTATATTCTTCTTTCCAT
>CAZBSJ010000324.1:0-2003 GCA_964494165.1 uncultured Nitrospiraceae bacterium | reverse complement strand
AATGCAAAGAAAAGCGAAATTATAGAAGAAAAAGATTTGCTCAAGGTCTATTTAACCGTTCCTCCAGTTGACGGCAAGGCTAACAAGGCATTGATCGAGCTTATAGCGGATTATTTTAATACAAGAAAAAGTGCCGTAAAAATATTAAAGGGAGAACGCTCAAGAGAAAAGATTGTTGGAATTGAGAATGAGTGATTATTTTATCAGGTCAATCCCCATATAAGACCTTAATGACTCGGGAACTATAACACTTCCATCTTTTTGCTGGTAGTTTTCAAGAATGGCGACAACCGTTCTGCCAATTGCAAGCGCTGACCCATTTAGCGTATGGACATATTCCGTCCCTTTTTTGCCCTCGCGCCTGAATCTTATATTCGCCCTGCGTGCCTGGAAATCCTCAAAGTTTGAGCAGGATGAAATCTCCCTGTATTTGTCCTGGCCTGGAAGCCAGACCTCGATATCATATGTCTTAGCCGAAGAAAAGCCTAAATCGCCTGTGCACAGTGCAACAACCCTGTACGGCAAATCAAGTCTTTGAAGAATATCCTCTGCATCTTTCGTTAGCATTTCTAGTTCATCATATGAGTTCTCCGGTTTAACAAATTTTACCACCTCAACCTTATTAAACTGATGCTGTCTTATCAATCCCCTGGTATCTTTTCCGTAAGAGCCTGCCTCACGCCTAAAGCACGGCGTATAAGCGGTGTAATAAATTGGCAGGTCGCTTTCACTCAGAATCTCATCCCTGTGTATATTAGTAACAGGAACTTCAGCGGTAGGGATGAGGTAAAATTCAGGATCTGCAACCATGAAATATTCTCCGGCAAACTTTGGTATCTGCCCTGTCCCGATCATGCTTTCCCTGTTGACAAGAATAGGGGGGAATGTTTCCTTGTACCCTTTTGAAGTGTTGAGGTCAAGCATGAAATTCATCAACGCCCTTTCCAATCTGGCTCCATAGCCTTTCATTAAAGAGAATCGTGCGCCGGCAATCTTGGATGCGCGATCAAAGTCTATTATTTTAAGCATTTCCGCAATGTCCCAATGGTTCAGCGGCTTAAAATCAAACTGCCTCGGCTCACCCCATTTTCTGACAACGGCATTTTCGGTTTCATCTTTTCCTAAAGGGACAGACTCGTGGGGGATATTAGGAATCAGCAGAAGTTCTTGTTTGGCGTCTTCTTCCAGTATTTTAAGCCGTTCTTCTTTGGCTGCGATAAAATCAGATATATTTTTTGCCTCAGCCAGAATATGCGAAGAGTCTTTGCTTTCTTTTTTAAGCCTGGCTATGTCCTGAGACAGCTTGTTCCTCTGCTCTCTTTTTTCTTCGATATTTTTTAAAAGATCTCTTCGTTCATTCTCGATCAGCAAAAACTTACCCAGGAGGGCGCTGTCATAATTTCTCCTGCGAAGGGCTTCGTCGACCTTGTCGGTATTTTCTCTCACTATCTTTACATCAAGCATATTTTCTCCTAATTTCATAATATAGCTTACCCCGCCTGTAAAAAGGAAGGAATCTTTTGTCCAGAAAAAAATTTCATCTGGAGAAAATTTTTGTCGAAAAATTCTTGACAAGACTAATAATCTTGCTGTAATTTATTTAGCTAACAGAAAGTATTTTGCTTTCTATTTGAATTGAAGGGGGGTAGTGGATTGCATGCTTTAGGTAAACACCTATTAGTAGAGCTTAAGGATTGTGATCCTGAGATTCTCAAAAGCCTCGAAAGAGTAAAAAATGCTATGGTCTCTGCAGCAAAAAAGGCCAGGGCAACCATCATCGATGTGTCCTTCCACGAGTTCAGTCCATTCGGAATAAGCGGCATGGTAGTTATAGCTGAATCGCATCTGTCGATTCACACATGGCCGGAGTACGGGTATGCTGCTGTTGATGTTTTTACTTGTGGGGACATTATTAAGCCGGAGGCTGCAGCTAAATTTCTCATTGAGGAGTTTAAGTGTAAAAACCCCTCAGTTGTAGAGATGAAGAGAGGAATCCTTTCTAC
>CAZBSJ010000323.1:0-2006 GCA_964494165.1 uncultured Nitrospiraceae bacterium | reverse complement strand
TTTTTAAGCTCTGAAATAGTAGTCCTGTCACTTTTTGCCATTACTTTTTCCCTAAATTGAAATTTTCAAAGGATTCAATGGTTATGCTTGGCTGTAGAATATACACAAAAGGGAAGTTTTATGAAAGTACTTACTTTAAGCGATTTCAGTCATTAGGGTCGTTTTCTTGGCACGACTTTGGCGGCCAAATTAAAATATCATCATATATTTGTGTATATTGAGATGTGTTAGGGTCAAATTTACTTTCAGATTTACCATCTTCGTCTATTCCATTTTGACCTTTGCTGTATAATTTGAAATTATCGTCAGTTGTCCTATACACAAAAGAGTCTATGATAGCGGGGTCTGCGAGCAATTCAGGATCAGTATAAGATTTTATTTCATCCAGCTTTTCAGGCCATTTTCCGGTATTATTCTTAAATCTTCGCAAAGCAACAAGTAAACGGCTGCCTTGGGTTTTTGTCATTTCATTTAAATATAACTCTTGGATATTTGAATTGGAGCTACTAAACGACATATCAGCTATTAACTGTGCTGTGTACCGGATGTTTAGTTTGTAAGAGCTGATAGAGATAGTTTTTGAATCAGCAAGTTCCTTTTCACTTTTTGCAGCAGCTTTTTCGAAAGCATCATCAATTATTCTGCCTAATTCCTGAGGTGTGCTTGGCAGATAGAACCAAAATACTATGCTGTTTATTTTGAACAGTTTTTTCTTCCAATATTCAAATTCGGAAAAATCATCAGGGCATGATATTCTCATGGCTTCAGTTGGGTCGCGGCTAAGACGTATTTTGCCATCTTGGTTGATTTGATAAAACATTCCGAAAAGGTTTTTTAAATATAGCTTGTCGTATTCGAAGAATTTTGGAAAATCTAATGACCAGTCGTGTTTTACTTCTTTTAGAGCTTTGTCAATTTGATTTAACTGTTCCTCGTAAGGTTCTTCTTGAACCATAAACATATTGATTTGCGATACACCGAGGGCTTCTATCGCCATTCCAACGAGCGTATCTATAAGGGTTACTTGCCGGCAAGCGTGATTGCCCAGCTTTAAAGCAGCGATATATTTATCAAAGCCATCCTGATGGCGTCCTTGGCCTATATCGTTATTTCCGGAAATAACGAGCAATCTTGCCCATTTTCTCATTGCGGAGTGGCGATCCATCTCCCTTTCAAGAAAGGGGTCGGCTGATATCGGAAAAAAGCAATGCTCTATTTCTGCGGCGATTAAAAGAGTAGATATGATTTCACTTTGGTCTTCGAGCCAATTAGCAAGTGCAGGATAATCTTGGCTATTCCATGGGTTTTGAATAACCTGCGTTTCTGAATCTTTACTCAAAAACGACGGGCTAAATCTGTTCGGGTCGTAATCTGTAAATAACCTGTCATAGATTATCGCAGAGTTTTCTTCATCCGGCACGGCATATCTGGCATTTAGGGCTGCGACGTCATCATCGAATGTATAAGGCCTCCAGCCTTCGTTGTTATCAGGTAAAAATATCCATACTACCAAAGCTATAGCAGTTAATCCGACACATCCCCAGAACCATTTTCTAAATGGTCTTGGCAGAACCGTTAGAGAAGCAAGAAATATTCCAAGAAGAACAATTACTTTCCACGGTGTCTGAAAAAACAGGCCCAAAATGAGTAATACAGCAAGCAATATAATAAAAACCCAGCTTATGATTGTGAAAATTATGCGTCTTTTTGTATTTGGAACTTTCAGAAGCTCTTTTTCGTCAGGCATTTTGCATTCCTTTATTATTTCCTTTCATAATAAGATACTGACGAAACCTCCGGAATCTTCAAAAAATATTTTATTTTTTCCATATCGGGTCGCCAAATTGCGGCCAGATGGGCCAATCGTCGGCAGATTCGGAATAGTCACCTCTATCCCATTTACCATTTTCATCAATTTTGTTTGGCCCGATGCTGTAAAGCATAAAGCCTTCATTAGTAAGCTTGTAAACGAATGGTTCGCCATTACTTAAATCTATAAGATTTTT
>CAZBSJ010000322.1:0-2013 GCA_964494165.1 uncultured Nitrospiraceae bacterium | reverse complement strand
CATCAGCACTGCGGACTGCTCAGCCCCAGGCTTTCAACTTAAATGCGAAAGAGGGCTTTAAAGATTTTCTTTTAGATACTGAAAAATCTTCAGGAAAGAACTTTAATATGAAAGAAAATTTTGCAGACTATTACCAAAAAGAGATTGATAACATCGTATTGAATAGTCAATCAGGCAGGCTGAGTTTTTGTAGAGAGCATTCGCCTGTATTTATACAATACATGCTTTCTCATAAGGCGGTTCCTTATAAAGAAGACATAGAAGAAAAGGAAATCAAATCAAGGCAACAGCAGATACTCTTCAGCAAGATATGGCGATTTGTTGAAGCAAGGCTTCTATCCCTCACAAACGGCAGGATTGATAGAGTTGCAGTTGAAAGAAATGCCTTTGACCTTCTGGCAATTCCTTTTGAAGACAAGATGAAACAAAGCGAGGCAAGGGCGAACGAGCTTTACTGGTATGGTCCGCAATATGGCTATAAGAATACAGGGGAAATGCTTTTTAGAGAATTTGATGGTCATTGCTGTTACTGCGGGAAAAAATTCCCTGAAAGCAAGTTTGTAGAAGTTGAGCATATTCTGCCGAGATCAAAATTTGGTTTTGACAATTATTTCAATTTAGTGCCTGCCTGCAAAGTGTGTAATGCCAAAAAAGGCATTAAGATCGGACTTGAATTCAAACCTATCCATCCGAATGCATATAACGCCTATTGTAAGTATGTTGATGACCGGGAAAAACAGAAGCTAAGGCATACATTTCATACCATCAAAAAAGGAATATTAAACCTTTTTACAAAAGAGGATGCAAAGGCCGAAACTCAATTATCTATAATTGGACAAAATCTTCTTGAAGCGTCTACCGCACAAAAAGGGCCGAGACCGCTGGCAAGGTTTCTCTCTCAGCGAATAAGTGATGCCTGCGGCAAGGCTCCTGCAATAAAGCTTGTAAACGGCAGGCACACGTCTGTTTATAGAAACTTAATCTTCCCTGACTTCGATAAACTTGCAGAAAAACTTAATGCAGAAAAAGAAGATACGATTAATCATGCTATTGACGCAATGCTTGTTGCTTTTCAGGTGCCCGATTACGCATGGTATAAAAGAGGCTTTCATGATTACAAAGACTATGAATATTGGGCTCATCGAGTTAAGAATTCTGCCCCTAAGAAAGATCGGGAAGGATTGCCCGAATTCAGTCCGCCGGAACCCATAATAGGTTTTGAGAAACCATCAAGAGCAAGTTCACGCTATTATTCCATAGACATTTTAAGCACCACATGGAACAGAAAGCATATTGCAACTCATAAACTTGAACCATACGGCATGTCAAATAAGAAAGATACTACAAAAGAAGGAGTGCCTATAAGAAAAAAGCCTGCATCAGAAGTTTTAAAAGACATACTCGATATTGAAAAAGCCAGCATTAAAAGTAATAAGGAATTGACAGAAAAACAAATACAGGAAAAAAGAAAAGACAATCTAAAGAATTATCTGGAACGGATTTCTAATGGGATATTGAAGGAGCAACTTCTCAGCAAACTTAAAACAGATTCTCCGTTTAGAACGGTTGCAAAGGGTCTTATAGAATGGCTTCAAACGTCAATAAAAAAAGCGATGAAAGGAAATATTTTTTCATCTCATCCGAGTTCCCAGATTCGCAAAACATATCTTGAAGATTATATATGCGCTGATATAGATGATATATTGATGGCGCCTCAAACAAAAATTCCACCGAATGTGAGCATAAGAATGGCTGTATCCCCAAATATGAAAGGGCAGATTAATCTCAAAAGAAGAGATAAAATAAGACCGGATAGATTCCATCATTACATGTCACAACCTAACATCAAGATGAAGATTATTGCTTATAAAGCCGATTCTTCAGGGACTGTAGACAGGCAAAATCCTGCTATCTTCGATGTAATGCAGAGTTGGCAGGTACTGACTAATACTACAGCGTTTTTTTTTGTAGACAAACGATATGGACATCGTGTACTATGATCTTCAACAAGGC
>CAZBSJ010000321.1:0-2021 GCA_964494165.1 uncultured Nitrospiraceae bacterium | reverse complement strand
AATATGATGGGTGCTTTAGGTTTTTTCAAGGGTGAGGCTTAAAAAGGGGGATTTTTGAACAAATAAATTTTCAGTAAATCTCCCCTAACCCTGTCTGCCGGCAGGCATGCCCTCTTTTCCAAAGAGGGCATCAGAAGGATTCCCGACAAACTGGAATGACAAAGTACGATTTATTTTTTTGATACCCCGCCGTCTCTGCGGCGGGCAGGCGTTTTTTCGTTCTATGATTTAAATCATATGAGCAAGTCATTCTTCACATGCACTTTCGGTGCTGTAATATGTAAGATATACAATTCTCACCCCTTCTATTTCCTTAAGAGATTCGATTGATTCTTTTACGCTGCTAATATCATTTTTTTCAATAAGAAATACGATCTTATCTTTATTGATGTCACTAATCTCAACATCTCTTGTTTTTAGCTCATCAGATACTTTTTCGACATCATCTTGCGAGTTTGCCTCAATAAAACCGCTTGCAATTATCATACGTTTCTCCTTCATCTCAATTTTTTGTCAAAGTCATTTTCATAATCTTGCTGCTCATCTCGCAACCTTCAACGCATCTGCCGCAGTAGATACAGTTTATATCTCTCAATTCCGGCATATCACTATATTTTGAAATCTTCACATCCATATAACACATCTGTTCGCACAGATTACATTTGCTGCAAGCACCTTCGGTAAATTTAAGTCTAAGGAGACTCACTTTATTAAATAATCCATATGTCTTGCCGATAGGGCATAAAACCCTGCACCAAAGCCTCGGGGAAAGAATTTCGAGGCAAAGGAGAAAAATTATTATGCCTCCTGAAAATGCAAGCACAGTCGGTTCAAAAGGAAGCTTAAGTGCAAAGAAGACGGTTCCTGTCAATAATCTGAAGAAGTTTGTAAGATGCGAAAGATAGTTAGTAAAAAAGGGGATATTCAGAATTGCGGAGACAATTAAGAGAAGCGCAGCAATCCCATAGCCTGCTTTGGGTAAAATACTGTTCTCTTTAACAATCTTGTGAGTGGAGGGATTACAGGAAGATTCTGCCATCTGTCTGCTCCGGGTGGTATGACTTTTATTTTTTATTTTATCTGTCAGTTCAAAAAGAAAGTCCATCGGGCATGCCCATCCGCAGAATGCCCTGCCGAATATCAGATAAATAACTATCACTGGAATAACTGCCCATAAAGCCGTAGACGTAAAATCTTTTGATGCAATTAGGCTCTCCATATAAGCAAAGACATCAATGAGTTTTACGAACCCTACAGCCAGTGAGCCAGAGAGACCGCCGACAAAAATCTTTATTCTTACAAACTGAAGCAAGAATAAGATTATTATTCCAAGCAGGACAAATCGCCTGAGCCTTGACAACTTCATCAGTGAGTTAATAGTTCTGGAGTTTGCATTTAGTGTTCTTAACTCATTATTCATATTTTTTGATACCTCATTTTTTAGCGGTATTCACGTTCGACCAGTTTCCCCCTAGCCATAATCTGAGGAAGATTCTGACCATAGACAATGCTATAGCGCTCTTCATGAGGCATTGAGAGAAGTTTTTTGAACTCGTTGACATAAGAGGCTTTTACCTTTTCATGATACTGTCGTCTGGTAACCACTTTTATTGCAGACCCCCCCAGCGGACAGTATTTGACGCATAAACCGCAGCCAACGCAGTTTTCATTGATATACGGCTGATTACCCCACTCGCCATTGTAAAAATCAAATATCTTTGCCCCTAATGGACAGGCCTTACTGCAACTAAGGCAAACATCGCCATTCCAGCCAAAGCAGAGACCAAAATCAATCAGGGCCATTCCCATTATGACTTTTTCTTTTTCTATCTTTTTTAAGGCCCCTGTCGGGCAGTGTCTGGGACATTCCATGCACAATCCGCACGGGAAATCCCTCATGTCCATAATATACGGTGTTCCAAAGTTTCTGATGTTTTCTATCCCTGCCATCGCAATAGCATCATACTTCATCACATGACAGACATTCACGCACACACCGCAGCTTATGCATTTAGAGCGAA
>CAZBSJ010000320.1:0-2038 GCA_964494165.1 uncultured Nitrospiraceae bacterium | reverse complement strand
CTTTGGCTCATCTCAAACCCCAAGCCAATCTCAACACCTTTAATGGCCTGAATAGACATCACTGCCTGGGCAAGTCTGCCATCAAGTTTCCTGTCCCACTGTATGTGACTGCCAAGCCCTATTGGAAGGCCTATCACAAATACTTCAAATACACCACCTAATGAATTCCCTTCTTTCATTGCCTTATCAATCAGAGCAACCATCTTCTTTGACGCTAAAGCATCAGGGCATCTGACAGGAGATTCCTCGGCCTGATTAAAGGCTTTCAGAAGTTCCTTTCCCGAACTTTGAACCTTCAACTTCGGGCTTTCAACTGTTATTTTTCCAATCTGAATAACATAACTCCCAATCTTTACATTGAACTCAGATAAAAACTTCTTTGCAACTGCTCCCAACGCCACGCGCATTGCTGTCTCTCTCGCGCTGGAACGCTCAAGTATATCCCTCACATCATGAGTGTCATACTTTATCGCACCTGAAAGGTCTGCATGGCCGGGCCTTGCTTTAGTTACAGGAGGGATCGAGCCTTTGGCATGTGATTCGGGTGACATGCCATCGAGCCAGTTTTTATAATCTCTGTTTTCTATCTGAAGTGTTATTGGCGAGCCAATCGTCTTGCCCCAGCGCACTCCGGAAATTATCTCGGCATGGTCAGTCTCAATCTTCATCCTTCCGCCGCGGCCATGTCCGTGCTGCCTTCGTCTGAGGTCTTTATCTATATCAGCAGAAGAAATATTAAGCCCTGACGGGATTCCCTCGAGGATTCCGGTCAGGGCCTTGCCGTGCGACTCGCCAGCAGTGAGAAACCTGAGAGACATATAGAGACTTACATCCGCTGCTGTTCTACTATCGTAGGAGTAATAAAAATCAAAAGTTCTCTAATATTTGGTCCTGATATATTCCTTGTCTTGAATAGCCAACCTAGTATTGGTATCTTACTCAAAAGCGGAACGCCGGTTTCACCTTCCGTTGTGCTTGTTGTATAAATACCTCCTAGAACCAGAGTCTCCCCATGCTTCACAAGCGCTTTTGTTGTAATGCTCTTTTTGTTAATAACAGGAGGAGTTACGCTCTCAAGAGAGTCATCGGCTGCTGTTATATCAAGCTGGATATAATCATTAGGTGCAATCTTTGGTTTTACAGTCAGACTTAATGTAGCACTTTTCTCCTCTGATTTCGTGCCTTCCGCACTTACTGTCTGAACAAAAAAGGTTCGGCCCTGTTGTATTGTAGCCTGTTCGTTGTCTAGGGTTAATATCTTTGGGTTAGATAGGGTTTTTGCCTTATTAATCGACTGCAGCGCAGAAAGAGATAAACTTACCTGTACATTGCTGGCAGAACCTATGGTTAGTCCCAAAACCCCTCCGGGATTTGTAACGCCTGGGCCTGCTGCAGTTACAGGGGTGTTTACAGAAAAACTACCACTAACTTCGTCACCTAAATTCTGAACTCCTAACCCCTGAAATGTACCTCCCCATCTTATCCCAAGTGTTTCGCTATAATCGCTGCTAACCTGCACTATCTTTGCTTCAATCATAACCTGAGGTTTTGTAACATCCATTATTTTTACGAGATCTTTTATTTTATCTATATTTTTCTGAGTGTCTTTTACTATTAGAGTATTCATTCTGTTATCCATAGTAACGCTACCTCTTGAACTTAACAGCTTCCCATTATTAATTGCAGTACTTATCTCACTGGCGTTAGCATAATTTATCCTTACTATTTCCTGCATTAAGTCTTCTGCTTTTTCTTCAACATCCTTTGCCTCTGTTTTTTCCTTCGCCATTTTGGCAAACGTAGCCACAGGCGCAATCCATATTATGTTGCCTTCAATTGATTTGCCAAGGCTGAAGGTCTGCAAAATAATGTCTAATGCCTGATCCCATGGCACATTCATAAGTTTCATGGTAATCTTGCCCCTAACGGCAGGATCAATAACAAAATTATATCCGCTGATATCTGCAAGAAGCCTGAATATTGGGACTATTTCTGCATCCTGAAAATCAAGAGAAATCCGTTGCCCTGCATATTTCCC
>CAZBSJ010000319.1:0-2039 GCA_964494165.1 uncultured Nitrospiraceae bacterium | reverse complement strand
TTCGTCCATGTGGTTGTATTGATTACGCGCAGCATAGACGATGAGACCTATTGGCACACCTCTGACCTTTCTTCCTACGCAAAAAGCAATTCGATCATCATCATTTTTCTTAATAAAGTCTTTACAATTATCTGGCAAGTCTTTTTGCTTTGAGAACTGTTTTATGCCCATAAAAGCAATCTGTAGAATTGAACCACAAATCGCTCCTTCAGATACGGTTTGACCGAAATACTTTTTTTGTCTCTTACGCGTGGCCTGAATTTTTCTTTTATTTTTCTTGCTCCAACGCTGAAATTCCCTCGATCTTTCATAGTCGTCTGTCGTGCTACTCTCAAAAATCGGACCAAGAGCACATTTTAGTAGCCTTTGATAATACTGAAGAGCCTTAAAAAGCTGCTTAACTGCTTGTGCAGTCTGTTTCAAATATTGTTGCGCTGTCATAGTTCCTTCAAAATCTACTATCACTCTTAAACTGTCTTTGCATCTGCTTACATTATATTAAAAAGTGGGATGTCAAATAATATATTAACTTCGATTTTTCTTATACTTTAATGCCCTTTTTATTATCCCCTCTACCCACTCTGTAGTCCCAAGTGCATGGATATGAGTGTAAGTAGCAAGCACATTTTTATAACAAATTCCATCAAGCTTATTTACGATTCCTTCTCCGCGTTTCATCTGGAAGGCAAAAGAAATCTCCCTACTGATAAGTTCTGATATGACCTCGGGATTTACTACGCGGGAATAATGAAACTCATGCCCCCTAATCTCAGAGTCCTTTGAATAATACGGATTATCATCTTTCACCTCAACTATCGAATACCCGTGTGCCTGGGGTTTTTTCTCAAGTATAAACTTAAGAGGGAAGATGCCTGCCATCGGATACGATTTTTCATTCATTATTAAAGACTCGCCAAGATACATTAGCCCCCCGCACTCAGCATAGACAGGAAGACCTTTTTCAATCGCACTTCGCAGGGAATTCCGGAAATCAGTATTCTCAGCGAGGGCTATTGCATGAGTTTCAGGAAAACCTCCGCCAATGTAAAGCGCATCTATATCAGGAAGTGTTCTCTCTTTCAGAGCGCTTATCACTTTTATCTCAGCGCCCTTAGCCTCAAGCTCCTCTATATTTTCCTGATAATAAAACTGGAACGCAGAGTCTTTGATTATCCCGATCTTAACGTTTTTAGTTTTTTTAGCTTCAGGAATCAAAACATCAGAGCTTATTTCTATAACAGGCGCCTCATTTGCTATCTTCCAGACTGCATCTATATCTACATATTTACCTGTCACCTCTGCTGCTGCATTAACTGCTTTCTGCGCCCCGATATGCTCCTGAAAAGGGACAAGGCCCATATGCCTTTCCGGCAGGCCTGCCTGTCCGGTAGGCAGGTTCTCTTCACGCAATTTCGGGAAGGCCCCCAGTACGGGTATGCTGCAGTAAGTCTCGATGGATTTTTTTATAACAGACTCATGCCTGCTTCCGGCTATAAAATTCAGTACAACCCCCCTTATATCAACAGACGGGTCGAATTTCTGTATGCCTGAGACAATCGCAGAAATAGTCCTTGTAGCCTTTGTGCAGTCAACAATCAGGATAACAGGCGACTTCAGCATCTTTGCAAGCTCTGCTGTGCTGTGCGTCCCCTTCTCATCCATACCGTCATAAATGCCCCTATTGCCTTCTATTACGGCAATGTCAGCTGATTCAGCGTGTTTTATAAATGACGGAATGATATGCCGTTCTCCTATCAGAAATGTGTCAAGGTTATAGCAGGGATTTCCGGAGGCAGTCGAAAGCCAGCCTCCGTCAATATAATCAGGTCCTTTTTTAAAGGATACTACGTTATGACCTTTGCCTTTCCAGGATGCAATGAGACCCAATGTAAGTGTAGTCTTGCCTGAACCGCCCTTAAGCCCCGCGATTATAATGCGCGGATAGCTTTCTGTTGTTTTCTTCATAGTAAATATTTTACCTGCTATTATTGCTTACAATATCTGTATTTAACCAAAATTATTATAATAATGCAGATATT
>CAZBSJ010000318.1:0-2042 GCA_964494165.1 uncultured Nitrospiraceae bacterium | reverse complement strand
GTAAGGACGGAGGATGGATAGCTGTCATTATCCCTGACGGCATACTGGCAAACTCTAATATGCACTATGTGAGAGAGTTTATTGCTGAAAATACAAAGGTTGAGGCAATAGTTTCTCTCCCAAGAGACGCCTTCAAGCACGTGGGCACATCAGCCAAGACGAGCATTTTGTTTCTAAAAAAACAAAGGATGGACAGTATGACTTATCCTGTATTCCTCGCATCGTTGAATAAGATGGAAGAAAAAGGACTGAAAATGATTTCTGAACAATATAAGGAGTTCTATCATGAGGCAAAGCTTAAACGCATCGAAGACAGTTTATGACACTGATTTTTTATCGGTACGTGTTGACAAGCAAGTTTTTGATTTATTTTCCATAAAACCAACCAGTAGATGGGACCCTGAATTTTGGGATCCAAAACATGACAAAACACTTTCGACCTTAAGGAAATATACATTTAAGCCGTTGGGTGAATATATTGAATTCTCAGTTTGTGGTTATCGTGGAAAAACTGAATTCACAAAAAAAGGCATCCTATGTATTGAAGCCCTATGTATTCTATCTTCTGGAACTGGTATTGATGTAAGTTTGGGGAGAAACGTGCCAATTAATGGCAAAGGAGATAAACCAAATAAAAGAACTAGTGTAAATGATTTGCTTTTTGTTAGGTCTGGTGTTGGTTGTGCTGGGCGAACAGCTGTTGTTTCCGAGAGTTCCAAAAATTGTGTATTGGGCGGTCATATCTTTAGGGTTGTTTTAAAGGATATTGCTCCCTCGGTTGTTCATGTTTGGCTCAAAACAATTTTTGGCCAAAATGTGTTGCATAGGTTGAAAGCTGGAGTCGGAGCTTTGGTATTAGATGAAGGTGATATTAAATCAATTCTTATTCCAGAATTTCCTGAGACTTTAAAGAAGCATATAGACGATGAATATAGAAAGGTAGCAATTTTTCACGACAAAGCTATGGAAGCCAAGGCAAAGGGCAATGAAGCAGGATACAAAAAGAACATTGATATTGCAGAAGCGATGTTAAAAGAATTGATTTCAATGACAGAGGCAGTCATCAGGGGTGAGCGGGAGGATGTTGTTTAAGAGGCATGGCATATATTTTTATGGATGAGTCAGGCGATTTAGGATTCGATTTTAACAAAAAAGGCACTTCGTCCTTTTTTTTGATAACCTTTCTCTTTGCCTCTAATAAGCGCTCCATAGAAAAATGTGTAAAAAAAGTTCATGCAGGACTAAGAAAAAAATATAAGAAGGTCGGTGTTTTGCACGCTTATGTTGAAGAGTCTTTAACCAAAAAGCGATTGCTGACGCTTCTCGCATCAAAGGACTGCAGGATAATGACTATACTGCTGAATAAAAAGAAAGTCTATACAAGACTTCAGGATGAAAAACCTGTCCTCTATAATTATATTACTAATATTCTACTTGATCGTATCTTTTCAAAAAAACTGTTGCAAGCGGATGACCCAATAGAGATTATTGCTTCCCGCAAAGAAACTAATAAGTTTCTGAATCAGAACTTCAAGACTTATCTTCAGTTGCAGTTGACCGAGAACCATGATGTTAGCGTAACAGTTTCTATCAGGACTCCGGCTGAGGAAAAATCATTGCAGGCAGTGGATTTTGTAAGTTGGGCTATTTTCAGAAAGCATGAATATAAAGACAATACTTATTACAACATCATAAGGAGCGCTATCATTGAGGAAAATCCGTTATTCCCTTAAAAACAACAAAGCCCCGTTCGCTATTTATGAGGCGCCCTGCGGTACCCCACGAACGAGGACTTACTTGTTGTCTTTATTGTATCAAACCTGTTCTATAGGATGTCAAGCATTTTTTTGGGAGAGAGAAAGAAATAATGACCGAACGCTCTGAATCATCATATATTGTTCATGATGTAATCCCTCTTTTTGCGAGATACGGCTATCCGTCTGCCGGAGATCGCGATCATGTGAGAGTTAATGATGTTCCAGTCTATCGCCCAAGCGGCGGAAGAAGCGGCTCAACAATGGATATTGTTTATTACTACAGCG
>CAZBSJ010000317.1:0-2045 GCA_964494165.1 uncultured Nitrospiraceae bacterium | reverse complement strand
GAGGCTCACGAAATAGCTGCTGTTGCTCTGAATCCCTGTTATTTCTTTTAACTCCTGCCTGTTAAGCATTTGTCCCTCCTTCCTCTATGTTTCTGAAAATAGCAAAAACAGATATGAACAATGCCAAAACCAGAGGCCCCAGTATAAAACCTATAAGGCCAAAGTAATTTATGCCGCCAAGCACGCTGAAAAATACCAGAAGCGTCGGCACCTTTGTCCTTCCGCTTATTATGATTGGTTTTAGTATGTTATCCACAATGCCTATTACCAGAGTGCCGAACAGCAAAAGACCGGCCCCCTTAAGATAAAAGCCGTTCAAAAAAAGATACCCTGATACAGGTCCCCATACCGTAAATGTGCCCAGCATCGGGAGAAAAGACATTATCGCCATTGCAGTTCCCCATAAAGCAGGAGACTTAATGTCCAATGCATAAAATGCGATGCCGCCCAGCAGACCCTGAACAACTGCAACTACAACTCCGCCGTAAACAGTCGATACAATCATGTCCTTAATCTGTGACGCAAGCCTGTCATCCTGCTCTTCTGAAAAAGGAAGGTATGTCCTTATCCTTGTCAGGAAGTCGGGACCGTCCTTGAGAAAGAAAAATATAGCAAATGACATTAGAATAAAATCTATGATTATCTTGGTCATGTTAGATATCCATTGTGAAAAGTTTTTCAGCAGGCTTTCACTGAATTTTTTCAGGTTCCCCACAATGATATCCACTGCCGAGATATCCTCGAGGCCGATAAATGACTGTATCCTGTTGGTTATCATCGCTATCTGGGGTGACTCCATAAATGCCTTTAAGTAATCCAAAGCTTCCTTATCTATCTTCTCAACAACATTCTTTAATTCCTCGACCAGGACTAAGACAAGGAAAAAAAACGGGCCGATGATGACAAGAAGGATTACAACCACAGAGATAAAAGACGCGACGAACTTTGATTTAACCAGCTTAAGTATGAACGAATATACCGGATAAAAGACTATTGCAAATACAGCCGCCCATGCTATCGCAACCAGAAACGGCTGAAGCGTCCTGTATGTCAGATAACCCAGGACAGCAAGGATAAAAACAGATGTCAGTACGTAAAATCTATTTGTTCCCAACAGATGCCTCCACAAATGCCTCAAAAATTCTTGAGGCTAAATTGTTATTCTCCCTTTCAGGGTGCCATTGCACGCCTAAAAGAAAGGGGTATTTTCCTATAGTTACTGCCTCAATAATACTATCTTCTGATAATGCTATTGCCTTAAGCTCCTTTCCCAGCGTCTTTATCGCCTGATGATGGGAACTATTGACATCAAAATCCCCTTTAAATATTAAGGAGTTTTCTTCAATCTTGATCTTATGCCCGCCTTTTTTATGATCAAGCGCCTCAGGCAGCTGGCTCTTTAAGTCCTGATAAAGCGCACCTCCCAAAGCAACGTTTATCAGCTGCATGCCATAGCATATGCCTAAAACAGGCTTCCTTAACTTGATTATCTCATGAAAAAGCCTTAATTCAAAATCACTTTTAGCTTTATCTACAATTTTTATCTCGTAATTGATGGTTTCCCTGTAATAAGAGGGGTGCAGGTCATCGCCGCCGGGAATAAAAAGGGCATCAATTTTTGAGGCAACATAGGAAATATCCTCATTAGGAGGAAGTAAAACAGGGGACCGCCGGCTTTCTCAATGCTGTCTGAATATTGCCTTCTAAGCTTTAAAAGGTCTTCGTGTATATCAGTCGTGATTCCGATGAGCGGTTTCAAAGAGCCCTCAGGTTCTTAGTGCGCCGCCTGTTTCTGCTGATACATACTTTACGATTCCCTGATGAATATCCTCTACCTCAGCCTCTGTCAGGGTCCTATCCTTAGCCCTGTATCTTATTGTAAGGGCAAGGCTTTTCTTGTCTCCAGGTATGTTCTTGCCCTTATAGTGATCAAAGATTATCACATCCTCGATAAGCTCTGACGGGTAACCCTTAATAAGATTTACCAGCTCAGCTGCATGGTATTTTTCATCAATGATAATTGCGATGTCCCGCTCAACATACGG
>CAZBSJ010000316.1:0-2049 GCA_964494165.1 uncultured Nitrospiraceae bacterium | reverse complement strand
AATGCTAATTGTTTTTGGTAATTGATATTTAAGCCCATTCATGCAAAAATGAATTATCCCAATCGGAGGTGAAGAACATGGATGTCCTTGAGGCAATTAAAAAAAGAAGGAGCATACGAAGATTTAAGGAAACCCCTATCGAAGACGACAAGCTTACAAAAATACTTGAAAGCGTCAGAATGGCCCCCTCATGGGCAAATATGCAGTGCTGGAGACTTATCGTAATAAAAGACCAGCAAGTCAAAGATAAGATAAGCGGATTATCTTTCGTAGAATCATTTTTTGCACCCCTCGGCTATAAGGCAAACCCCGCAAAAAAGGGTCTTGCAGAGGCTCCTGTTTTAATAGTTGCATGCGCCGACCCTTTACGATCTGGGGTTCTCTGGAATCAAAGCTATTACATGACAGACATTGGCATTGCAGCGCAAAACCTGATGCTCTCGGCCCATTCACTCGGACTGGGAAGCGTATTTATCGGGGTATTTGACGAAGAAAAATTAAAAGATATCCTAAAAATCCCCCAGGGCATTCGTATTGTCGGTATATTCCCTATCGGGTATCCACGAGATGAAAAGACAGGAGCTGACCGTGTCGAAAAAGAAACTCCGCCAAGAAAGCCTGTTGGCGAATTTGCATTCGCCGAAAAATGGGGAGAGAGCCTGAAATAGTTCTATTTTCCTAATTAAATCCATTGACAAAGAATGCCAATTATGATATTTCTGAAATTGTAACTAACTCAATCACAGGAGGGGCTCATATGAGAATCAGATTTACAGCTTTAATGGTTTTGGCCTTTGTTGTTCTAAGTTTTTCGACTCTGGTATTTGGCGAAGAAAAAGCCAAACAGGAGGCTGCAACGTCATTTACTGTTGCGCGTTTAGTTGTTGGCACAGGCGTAGAAAACAGGGAACCGGTAGGTGTTGCAGAAACATTCCCAGCATCAACAGAAAGGGTTTACTGCTTTCTTGAAGCAACAAACATAAAAGAAAATACGTCGATCAACTTTGTCTGGTATCTGAATAATACAGAGGTCGCAAAAGTTGATCTTCAGTTGAATCAGGGAATAAGGTGGAGAACCTATTCATCCAAAAGCATTAATGGCCAGACAGGGAATTGGAGAATTGAGATAAAAGATATGGTGGGAAATACCGTGTCATCGGTCTCATTTAAGGTAGAATAATTCTGAATAAGATATCTATTCAAAAGGGCCTGGAAATCCAGGCCCTTTTTTGTTTGAAAATCTGAATATGCAGGGGCAGATATTGAAACCTCATATCACGCAATGCATGCAAGTATCTTTAATCATAATCGCATTGTTATTTTTCTCCGGCACAACCAACGCTGAAGAGACCTCGTCTGTAACCATGAATTTTCAAGGACCACTTAATGAAGAAGGAATACCCTACCCGTGGAAGTTAAAGGTTAAAAGAGGCGAACCTTTTATAAAAATTATTAAAGATGCGGAAGAACCGGTAGTCTATATGAAATCAGTCAGCTCATCTTTTTCTTTGGAGCATACGCTAAAACTAAATACCTATGAGTATCCATATTTGATCTGGAGATGGAAGGCATTGCAGCTTCCGCCTGAAGGCGATGTCAGATACAGATCAAGAAACGATCAGGCTCTCCAGATACTTGTAGCTTTTGAAGGGAAAAAAATACTCAGCTATGTATGGGATTCGAATGCGCCTGAAGGGACAATCACAGAAGAGTCGCTCCCATGGCCTTTCTCTTTGAAAATAAAAGTGCTTGTCGTAAAGTCTGGACGTGCTGATCTTGACAGATGGATCACATTCACCAGAAATATATATGAAGACTACAGAAATTTCTTTAATGAAGAACCTCCGTTGACAGAGGGCATAAGGATTCAGACAAACACCCAGCACACAGAAAGCATTGGAGAAGGCCTCTTTCACAAGATAATAATAAGTAAAATTCCACTGCAAAATGCGTCTCAAGATATCCAGGATTAACGTTTGTCTGACTAACAATTAATCGAAAACAGCCCATAATCAGACTATCGTAATTGACTTTCAGCGAGAAAAAAAG
>CAZBSJ010000315.1:0-2081 GCA_964494165.1 uncultured Nitrospiraceae bacterium | reverse complement strand
TCCAGAACCTGACCCCTGAATTAAGGAAAAACCTTAATCTGCATAAAAAAGTAACCGGGGTAATCGTAACTGACATTGAAACAGGCAGTCCTGCTGATGGCGTCCTGGCAAAAAACGACATAATAATGGAAGTAAACAGAACAATAATAAATAATACAACAGATTATGAATCAATTGTTTCACAGATCAAATCAGGCCAGGGGATTCTGCTGCTTATCTACAGAAATGGCTCGACTATCTATATAACACTTTCGCCCAAATAAAAGATAAAACCTATAACAGTATGAGAGGACTTTAGTATCCTCTCATACTGTTTATTTAAATCTAACCAGTTAGATAAACACCATATACTTACCCTGCTTCTTCTTTAAGAGTTAGAAGAAAGTCCTGGATCTTTTTCTTTATCTCGTTGCGAGCTCTTCGAAATTCTCTTTTTATAGTTTCTTCAGAACCAATGGTGCCTACAGGGTCTTTAATCGGCCAGTGAATGCGTCTTATGCCTGTCGGAGTGCCTGGACATGATTCTTCGGCATGTCCGCAGAGTGTTATCACAACATCCATGCTCTTTAGCAGATTTTTATCTATCTCTTTTGAGCTTTGTTTTGATATGTCGATACCCTCTTCTCCCATTACCTCAATTGCGCGGGGATGTATGCTGGAGGCAAACATGCCTGCGCTATGAACTTCTATTAAAGCCTTGCCATAATGTCTTGCAAAACCTTCAGCCATCTGGCTGCGGCAGGAATTAGCCGTACACAAGAACATAACCTTTATCTTTTGTCCGCCTATTGGCATGACATGCCTGTTATGACAAATCCTTTGTCTGCAGAAAAATCTATAATAGAATTTGATAGTCTGCGGTTTGTCCTATAGCCCAGGAATATTTTAAGGCTTTCTATTTCAAAGACAATCTCGTCATCCCTGGCATTTTTGGCTATATCCATAGCCAGATAAGCGTTTCATCTGTCATAGGATATAAAAAGCCTTATGCCATAATCAGTGCTATTATTCGTTTCAAGGATTTCCTTTAATCTTTTCACAGCGTTTTCAGTAAGCTCTATCATTTTATCCCTCATGTTTTTTTATAGTTGTCTTCTATTCCAGCATTTATACATTAATAATTTATTGTAACAAAAGAACATTCTTGTTTAAAATTTTCGTGGATTTCTCTTTCTATAATCACCAGGGCTTTCTTTCAGGCCATTGCTGCTCCAGATACCAAGCTTCTGTTCTCTTGCCTTTTTCTGACCGTCTTTGAAAATATCTGCGTATTTAATATTTGGCGGAACAGTAAATAACATCGCATATCCGTCCTGCACCATCCTAAGATTTATCATTGTCTTATCATCTGAAAAAAGATAACACAGCAGCCTTCCGTACTTGTCTCTCCTCTCAATGTCAAACTCGAGGTCAACAGTCCAATTCGATAAGTTAATCAGGCCTTCGAGATGTTTCTTTGATTTTAAACCCCATGGTTTCTGGTCGAGTTCTGGAGCATCTATTCCTACCAGCCTTATCTTCTCAGCAGTTCCATCTAATAATACGCTTATGGTATCGCCATCAAAAATTTTTACAACCTTAACCTGAACGATTGAAACAGGCTCTTGCCTGACCCAGATCTTTTCAAAAATACTGTAAACAAGCAGCAGGATTGAAGCAAAAATCAGGATGATCAGCCTTAACTGTTTTTTAGTCATGGTCTATCTTTAAAAGAATACCTTTTGACAATAATTTCCATATTAATGATAGAATACTGCTATGGATATAAAAATTGCAAAGCAGAGGTTTTTCAGGGCAAAAGAACTCCGTCTTTCAATCTCACTTATGATTATCTGGTCCCTGCTTGCCGGAGTATTATTTACCTATCTGACCAAAGAACTTGGAGATGCCATAAAACACGGATTTCTGTCTTTTCTGCTCGTCTTTTTGGGATACGTAATAATTGTAGTCATACTATCCCTTTTCTTTACACATCGCCTCATAGGGCCTTTTGAGCGGTTAAAAATGGAGATGAAACTGATTCTTGCCGGTGATTACAGCAGACGCCTGAAGGTAAGAGTAAATGATGATTTTTATATAAA
>CAZBSJ010000314.1:0-2108 GCA_964494165.1 uncultured Nitrospiraceae bacterium | reverse complement strand
TCTGAACTTATGGCCTTAATGTGCTGGGGCTTTGGATGAGTGATAAGTATTTCATCCGGCATTATCTTCATCTTTTTAATCTCCCCTTTGAGAAGGCCCGGAGTAAGATGTCCTGTCTCTAAAGCCATAGCCTTCATGCTGTCAGGAAGGGAGGCTTCTATTATAGCGCAATGTATTTTCATTTTGCCTGTAGTCTCCCTCCAGATAACATTAGTAGGCCCGGTATCTCCTGTGTAGAGGAGCCTTTTCTTCCTTTTATCTTCAACGACATATCCGATTGCAGGGACTGAATGGTTGACCTTGTATGCGGTCACTGTATAGTTGTTGATCTTTACAGGTCTGCCTGTCTGTATCTCCACCAGCTTTAGCACAGGATTTTTCCGGCTCGGAATCTTCGTAAAATCCGGCCATAATTTATTGTTAAGCAAATTGTTCTTCAGAGTTCTCAGGACAGGGGAAATGCTCATTACAGTCACTGTGTGGCCTTTATTCTTCATAACAATATTGTCAGCCAGAAAAGGTATGCCTCTTACATGATCCAGATGCGCGTGAGATAAAATTACGTGACTTATATTCCACTGGTCTTTTTCCCTGAGACTTGCGCCTATGGTGCCTGCATCAAGCAATATTTTTTTATCAATTAGATATGCCGGCGGGTTAAAGCCGGGGAATTCTGCTCCGGAACTGCCAAGGACCTTTATTTCCATAAAGGATGTTCTCCTTATTATATAGCCTTTCTTAGGTCCAGAAGAAATTTTTTCAGCTGTTTTTCTGAGATCTCATGTACCTTTTTAACTATTGCGCTTCCGACAATAACCCCGTCAGAGATTCCTGCGACTGCCTTTGCTTCAGCAGGATTAGAAACGCCGAACCCGACAGCAACAGGCTTGCCTGTAATTTTATGGATATCTTTTATTGATTTTCCGATCGAGCTGTCAATCAAGAGCCTTGTCCCTGTTATGCCTGTCATAGAGACATAATATATAAAACCTGTTGATGAAACAACAACTTTTTTAATCCTCTCACTCGTTGAGGTCGGAGCCAGCAGAAATATCGTGGCGATATCATTTTTTCTGGCAAACTTTACCAATACATCCGCTTCATCAGGAGGCAGGTCAGGGATTATCACCCCGTCAACCCCTGCTTTCTTTGCATCATTAAAAAACTTCTCATCTCCGTATTTGAACACAGGATTATAATACGTCATCAAAACAACAGGGATTTCAGTTTTTCTCCTTAATTCTTTTACCAGAGCAACAACCTTCTTCAGCGTAACACCTTTTTTTTGGGCGCGCTCAGCTGCCCGCTGAATAGTGGGGCCGTCTGCCAGAGGATCTGTAAAAGGAACTCCAAGTTCAACGATATCAGCTCCGCATTCCTCAAACATCAGCACTATATTTTTTGTGGCATTAAGGCTCGGATCCCCTGCCATGACATATGGGATGAACGCCTTTTTTTTCTGCGCCTTTAAATCTTTGAATCTCTTATCAATCCTGTTCACAATTCGATTCCCTTTATGTCTGCAACATGCTGAACGTCCTTATCCCCCCTGCCGGAGAGGTTAACAATAATAATCTTATCTCTTTTAAGTTTTGGCGCAAGCTTAACAGTCTCTGCAAGCGCATGGGCTGACTCAAGCGCAGGTATGATGCCCTCGGTCCTTGAGAGGAGTTCGAATGCTGACAATGCTTCATTATCAGTCGCATAAGTATACTGAACCTTCCCTGTATCTCTCAGATAAGGGTGTTCAGGTCCGATGGACGCATAATCAAGCCCTGCAGATACAGAATGCGTACCAAGGACATTGCCGTCTTCATCCTGCAGGAGATAAGTCTTGCAGCCCTGAAAAACTCCCACAGAGCCGCCAGCAAACCTTGCTGCATGTTCGCCGGTCTTTATACCCTTGCCGCCGGCCTCCACACCTATCATTTTTATGTTGTCGTTAAGAAATTCATAAAAAAGCCCGATAGCATTGCTTCCGCCGCCAACGCATGCTATCAGATGATCAGGAAGTCTTTTTTCAGCCTGTAAGATCTGTTTTTTTGCCTCCCTTCCGATTACTGACTGAAAATCCCTTACCATCGAAGGGAAAGGATGCGGGCCGAACA
>CAZBSJ010000313.1:0-2117 GCA_964494165.1 uncultured Nitrospiraceae bacterium | reverse complement strand
GATATTCATATCCTTTGAGGGAATAGAAGGCACAGGCAAATCAACACAGGCAAAAATGCTGTCAAAATATCTTTCTGCAAAAGGATATAAGACAGTCCTTACAGAAGAGCCCGGAGGCACAAAAATAAGCAGGCATATCAGAAAGGTTCTGCTTTCAACAAGAAATAAAAAGATGGACTATCTCACAGAGTTGTTCCTCTACAATGCAGCCCGCATCCAGCATATTAGGGAAAAGATAATCCCAGCAATTAAAAAAGGCGCAATCGTCATAACCGACCGTTTCAGTGATTCCACTGTCGCCTACCAGGGGTTTGGCAGGAGAATAGACCTGAAACTTATTGACTCCATTGACAAGATAGCAACAAACCGCATGAGGCCTGACATCACCATACTTTTGGATATTAATGTTAGAACAGGACTTCAAAGAAACAGGCGCATAAACAAAAAAGACAGGCTTGAGCTTGAGGACATAAGATTTCATGAGAAGGTAAGAAAGGGTTTTCTCAAACTCGCCTCAAAAGAACCTAAGAGGATAAAGCTGGTTAAAGCGTCAAAGGGAATTGACGCGGTTCATAGAGAGATATTGGGGATTGTGGATAAAATAATATCGTAACTTATAAACCAAGTTGGCATATTAATCGTAGACCATAAGATAATAAGAATAATGATAAAATAGAACGTGGAATTTGAATGGGATCCAGATAAGTCCAAAGCAAATCTAAAGAAACATGGCATCTCTTTTCATGAGGCATCAACGGTATTTGGCGACCCGCTGGCATTAACCTTCATCGACCCCGATCATTCCATAGGTGAGCATCGGTTTCTGACTTTTGGATATTCCGGATTGAATCAGCTATTGGTTGTCGTTCATACTGAGCGACGAGGAAAAACAAGAATAATAAGCGCGAGGCGCGCAACGAGACAAGAGAGGAAAATATATGAAGACGGCTAAGAAAGAAGAAATGCGTAAAGAATACAAACGCGAGTATTTGGGCAAAGGCGTAAGAGGCAAATATTTCGAGGAATACAAAAAAGGGACTAATCTTGTTCTTCTCAGTCCTGATGTGGCAGAAGCTTTTCCGGATGATGCCTCGGTTAACGAAGCCCTACGCAGTTTGATAAGAATAGCACGGCAATCAAAAGGTCTAACGAAGCGCTCCACCGGATCTCGGCTTGCCAGCCGTGCCCGTTAAGTTTTGCGCTAACGCATTTTAAGTGATTCTTATTTCCCTGATTATTCTTTTGTGCTATATTTCTTTATAAAAGCAGGAAATACCATGTTGGGATATTAATTGTTATAGGTGAGATTAAAATGCAGGCAATCGGAAAAAGGATAGCAATTACTCCTGATGAAATCCAGATATCATCACCAAAAAATATATTCATGCTTCTGTTCATGCCTGTCTGGCTTATCGGATGGACAATAGGCGGTAGCGTAGCAATGTGGCAAGTCATCTCAGGGCAAACCAAAGAGGCATGGTTCCTAATTATCTGGCTTTGTGGCTGGTTAGTGGGCGAGATATTTGTGCTTTACGCTTTTCTCTGGGGCGCTTTCGGCAAGGAATTAATTATGGCAGAGCGCGGCATTATAAAAATTAAACGTTCCATATTTGGTTATGGTCCATCGAGGCAATTTGAGCTGGCAAAACTATCTAATCTCCGTGCATCCGGCTTCTTTGCGACGACTATGAGTTGGAGTTTTAATATGGCTTATTGGGGCATCACTGGTGGAACAGTTGCATTTGACTATGAAAATAAGCCTAAACGCTTCGGAATCAATCTTAATGAAGAAGATGCAAATCAGTTAGTTAAAACGATGAAAAACAGATTCAACCTATAACAACAGGCCAAAGCCCGACATGCGAAAAACGCACGCGTCACATCCGCGCGTTCTATCAACGAATTCTTTAAAATCACACCCTACCCTATTTTAATCACAATATTCTAAAATAAATAATCTCTATGGAAGCCGGGAAGAAACATAAGGCAATTGCGCTTTATTCAGGAGGCCTGGACAGCACTCTCGCGATCCTTGCCAACTATTATGCCTTTAACAAAATGGGAATTTTAGGTATGGTATACTTTAAAAAGGCTAAGGAGGTGCTAAATGAAAACCT
>CAZBSJ010000312.1:0-2123 GCA_964494165.1 uncultured Nitrospiraceae bacterium | reverse complement strand
TTGAAAAAGATGGGATTAAAAATCGAGACAAAGATAGAGTCATACGGTTTCTACCCAAAGGGCGGCGGAAGGATTAAGGCAGATGTCTATCCGGCAAAGGATTTAGCCCCTTTGAATATAACCGAAAGAGGAGAGATAAAAAAAATAACCGTATATTCCGGTGTTGGAAATCTCCCGCTGTCGATAGCAGAAAGGCAGAGGGATTCATTGCTCAAAACCTTACAGAATAAGATTAAAGATATTGAATGCCCTGTTGATGCACATATAATTAACGCGCAGACACCTGGGCAGGGGACATTTGTTTTTCTTCACGCAGAAGCAGATAATTCCATTGCCGGATTCACATCGCTTGGAGAAAGGGGTAAAAAAGCTGAACTGGTTGGAGAAGAGGCTGCGGATGAATTTATTGAGTATTATCTTTCAGGCGCTGCCTTTGACCGGCATCTCGCAGACCAGATAGTCCTTTACCTTTCAATGGTTAAGTCAGGATCTGTTTTCGCCGCTTCCCGCATAACAGAGCATTTGATTACCAACTTAAATGTTATTTCCATGTTTCATGAATTTCAGTATAAGATAGAAGGCGAAAAAGGAAGTCCCGGTGCTGTTAAAATCATGTAGAGGCACAGGGATTTATGATAAAATCTTAGAAACAGACAGATTAATCAGGAGGATTGCATGAAAATTTTCAGGATTATAATCTTTGTTTTAATCGCATTGGCTTATCCTTATTATTCTTATTCTGCCGAGTTAGGGGATATCAGGCTCAGTCTTATCGAAGGCGATGTGCAGGTATACGCGCATGATACAGACGAATGGTTCCCTGCCTCTATTAATATGCCTTTAATGGAGGACGACAGGGTTTGGGTTCCTGAAGGCGGGAGGGCCGAGATACATATTAAGGGCGGCACGTATCTGAGGCTTGATGAGACCTCATCTTTAAGCATCTTTTTCGTCGGAGAAGAGTCAGCGCAGTTTTATATGGAAAGCGGCTATCTGTACGTTAATGACAGAAGGGGCGGGCGGAACTATATCCAAATAGATACGCCGTTATCCTCAGTGAGCATTTATGACGGTTCTGTTGTGATGGTTGATGTTTCAGACAGGGGTTATTCTGATGTATCGGTTCTTAAGAGCTATGCTTATGTTGAGAGCAGAAGCGGCAAGATAAGAGTTCCGGCAGGGAGGACTCTGCGCGTCAGAGATGATTTATACGCTGACATGTCTCCATTGGGTTCTCCTGACGAATGGGAGAGGTGGAACAGACAGAGAGACAACAGGCTTTTTACTTATGGTGAAAGCTCAAGATATCTTCCGGATGAACTCAATGAATACTCAAATGATTTTGACAGGAACGGCAGATGGGTTTATGTAAGAGAATACGGACATGTCTGGACGCCCACAATCCAGATATCTGTTGGATGGGCTCCGTACAGAACCGGCAGATGGGCTTGGGTTCGCGGCGAGTATGTCTGGATTTCCTATGAGCCGTGGGGATGGGCTCCTTATCATTACGGCAGATGGGCATATGTCTCACGAGTAGGGTGGGTATGGGTTCCGCCAGCAGTCGGCGCTGTTTACTGGGCGCCCGGATATGTAGCCTGGGTTTCCACTCCGACTTATGTAGCGTGGGTCCCTCTGGCGCCTGGAGAGACATATTATGGCCGTGGTCATTACGGCCCGCACAGCGTGAACATAGTGAACATTAATGTTGAGAAGACTGTGATAAAGCATGAATATAAAAATGTTAAAGTGAAAAATTCAGTAACCATTATCAATAAAGAGACCTTTGTTTCAGGGAAAAAGGCAGACATTAAGGTGAAGGAC
The DNA here is from genome assembly GCA_964494165.1 of uncultured Nitrospiraceae bacterium. Lineage (GTDB taxonomy): Bacteria > Nitrospirota > Thermodesulfovibrionia > Thermodesulfovibrionales > UBA1546 > CAZBSJ01. Next base: position 299 of record CAZBSJ010000312.1, on the reverse strand, counting down.
AATCCGTTTTTAAAAGAAAGGGCGCATGTCGGACCTCCTGAAATTAAACCCTCAAAAGAGACCCATATGCCTGTTATCAAAAAAATACCTGATGCCAAAAGGCCTCCTGAGAGGATAAGAAAAGTAGATATTAAAGAGATTAAAGTGAAAAGAAAAAGAGTTAAAGAGACAGAAGCCTCGGTTTTTGTCCCTGATAAACCAATTGAGAAGATGCCTGTAGAGGAACAAAAAGAACCCAAGAAGCGTTCCTTTAAGCCATCTCCTGAAAAACAGCGCGAGATGCAGAAGGAAAGGAAAAA
>CAZBSJ010000311.1:0-2134 GCA_964494165.1 uncultured Nitrospiraceae bacterium | reverse complement strand
TATGCCTTTGGATTTGCAGTATTTTGAAAGCTTATCAAGCCGTTTCCTTCCTGATGCAATGTCAATCTTTGTGCCTGCCACTGCCTGGGGCTTTTTCTTTAGCTCAGGGCTGTATAGCTCAAGCTCTTTATTTATCTTTTTAAGATCATCAACCGGGTCGCTCTCCAGAATATCTGATACATCAACAAGATGAAGGAGGATTGTGGTTCTTTCCACATGCCTGAGGAACTGAAACCCAAGCCCTGCCCCCCTGTGAGCGCCTTCAATAAGACCCGGAATGTCTGCAACAACAAAGCTTCTGTAGTCTTCGACCTTCACAACACCGAGATTAGGCACAAGCGTTGTAAAAGGATAATCCGCGATCTTTGGCCTTGCAGAGGATATGACAGATATTAAAGTTGACTTGCCTGCATTTGGAAGGCCTATAAGCCCGACATCAGCAAGGAGCTTAAGCTCAATAATTAGGTCCTTTTCATCGCCTTTTTCCCCGGTCTGGGCAAATCTTGGAGCCTGTCTTGTAGGCGTGGCAAAATGGGCGTTGCCAAGACCACCCCTCCCGCCTTTTGCGATTACTGCCTCCATATCCTCTTTATCAAGGTCTGCATAGACCTCTTCTGTCTCAGCATCCTTAATCAGAGTGCCGATTGGAACTGGTATAATCCGGTCTTCGCCGTCCTTGCCGTGCATGTTCTTGCCCATGCCGTGCTGCCCTCTTTTGGCCTTGTATTCGCGCTGGTATCTTAAATCAAGGAGTGTATTCAATTCCTTTGTTGCCTTAAAAATAATATGGCCTCCTCTTCCGCCGTCCCCTCCGCTCGGCCCGCCTCTGGGCACATACTTCTCCCTCCTGAAGGCAACACATCCCCTTCCGCCGTCTCCGGCCTTTACATGGACTTTTACATAGTCAACAAATTGCATGGTATATTATTCCCTTTAAATATTTCAGAAAGAAACATCCCGAATTTGCTTAGAAATATAATCCTTGATACTCTTTTTCCATTTTAATGGAAGGGTCTCAAGATATGATTTTGCTTTCTTTGCTGTATCCGGTCTTGTGAATATCTCCCTCAAAATCGCATTAATCTGCAAAATATCTTTTTCCTTTTTGTCTTTAGACTTTCTTTTCTCTAAAATTAAAATCTTATGATAGGCAAAAACCCATGGACTAGGAACTGTATATGAGAACCCTTCTTTCTGAATGTCTATCTGCTGATCGAATAACATCTGGAGATATCTCAAAGGCATTGCCTTTATTCCTAAAGGTTTAACAAAAACAGCCTTGTCAGTCCCGCCAGCCTTTTCAGGAGTTAAAAATTCAATTTTAAAAATACCATTTGTAAAGTAAGTCGAGCCATCCGGATTAAATTCTATCGAAAAGCCCATAGGTTTAAGAAGCGACTCGACATCAACAGACCTTCCTTTATAAGGCACTTTTACAAGAAAATCTATATCCTGCGTTTTGATCGTAGGCATATTAAAACCGAAGTCCTCTTTTAAAACAGGGAGATAATAAGAGCCTACAAGCATTACTTTTATTTCATTTTGAGAAAAAACTTTTATAATCTCTGCTACTGTTGTTTGCTGAATATCAATAGCGCGCGAAATAACATTAATGTTGTCCAGTATTTCTTTCCGCTGATCTTCGAGTAATTTTCTTCTGTTTATGTCCTCAATTAAAGCTGACTGTGCATCAGCTCCCAATGAAACAGACCTTACTTTCCTCCCTTCTCTCCATTGGTGATAATAGTAAGTTGATTTTCCTATCTTTTTGGCAGAGATGTTGCCGGGCGGAAGTCTCTTGATCTCCTCGTTTATGCGAGCAAGTTCTCTGACAAAAAAAATGTAATTTTCCTCTAATGTTTTCTTAATCACGCTCATCGCTAACTACATTTTAACTACATATTTCATTTTTGTCAAATATTGTAGTTAACTGCCTACTGCTTCCATTTATGGATTGTCATTGTGAAGTTGTTAAATACATCTATGAACATGCGCAAATAAGATGGGATTAAAAGTGGGGGTTAAGGGAAAACGACAAGGGTGAGGCGCAAGGATGAATATGATAAATGAAAAAAACTCAGAGGTGGTCCCCATCGTTTGGACAGTTTAGGGGCTGATTTAAGGTGGAAACCAC
>CAZBSJ010000310.1:0-2150 GCA_964494165.1 uncultured Nitrospiraceae bacterium | reverse complement strand
TCATAACGTCCGTCTCTTCTTTGATCAAATAATGACATTTCAGTCTACCTCTTTAAATCTTTTTTAAGCACACCAAGTATAAATAAAAGCAGATTGACTTGGCTCATTCAGCTTCTTTCAACAAATGCATCTTTCAACAGCTTGCTCTGTCTTTCAAATGCCTGTCTGGGGTTTCGGGGGTCTTTCATAAGGGCTATTTCCTGTGTGATAAGCCGTGCTAAATTCAAAGTGTGGGTATCTACTTTAGCGGACTCGCGCTTATAGAGCGGGTGGTCTCTGTTGATGTAAATAGTGGTTTCTTCCGAAAAAACCTCTGGTCCGTCTTCGCCAAAACTGTCCACAACACATGACACGCCTGTTTCACCGAACTTTATTCTTTTTATGATAGCATTGGGCGTAAGCCGTTTCACTTTAGGTTTTTTCTTCCTTTTCTTTTCTGATTTTTGTTTTTCTCCTGCCTTTACTTCTTCCCCTTTCGCTCCTTCTTTAACTTTAGCAATCTCAGCAGCTCCGCCGGCGCCCTTTGTCTTATCCCCTATTGGAAGAGCTCCGAAAGGAGAAAGGTCAGGGTTTGTTGCAAGTGCTCTGTATATCCTTTGAAGCGCTTCTTTTAAGGCACGGCTGACTTTTTTACCTTCTTTTTTTATCACCAATTTCTGCAGGAAAACTTTTACACTTTCCATCACCTTAGCGATAACTTTGAGGAATTCCTGATATTCAGCAGAGTCTTTTATGAACCCTGTTCTGTCGCTCGTTATCGGCAAAAAGTCTGCATTAACCTCACCCCTTACCCTTGCCATTGTCTTTCCCCATGTTTCCATTCCAAGAAGTTCTCTCCTAATAGTTACCTGTTTTACTTTTATTTCGATTCCTAAATCTGCGGCAGCAGATGCTGTCTCAGAAAGGATTATTATCTCGCCGCTCACGGCTCCAAAGGCCGTTCCTTCAAGAAATGGAATCTTATGTCCGGAAAGGCTCCGAGGTGTTACCGTGTGATTGTTTATTCTTACCCTAAAATATGGCGCTTTAATAGGTGTCCCTTCTATTATCTTAGCCTCAATGTCGGTTGGTTCAAACTTTCTATCTAATCCGATTAATATAACAGTTGTTCCATTCTGTTTTCTGAAATCAGAGGGAAGCATTTCGAGCGGCAGCCGCCATACATCTTTTGTTTTTTCCCATTGTTCTTTATCAAATATAACTCTTGCAACAAAGTCATCTTTTTTTGTAATAACCTCAAAACGCTTGCATGCTGAAAGAGTTGCAAATTTTCCAATGCCGAACTGTCCAATTCTGTCTCTGTTATACAGAGGTGATTTCGGAGAGCAGAGCTTCTGCTGTGAACCTATGTTGAAATATTGTTTGAGTCCTTCTATATCCATTCCGCTTCCATTGTCTCGTATCTCAATTGTATCTTCTGAGACTGTAATTTCAACAAGCGTTGCGTCTGCATCATAGGCATTGTTTACAAGCTCTCTTACAAACTCTATGCTTTCGGCATAAAGCCTTTCGCCTATGGTAATTATATGGCTTTTATCAATTGTGACAGGAATAAACTCAGGGGATGATTGCATATTTTATCCCTTCGCCTTTTGCCAGCATCAGAAATGCCTTTTCAAGATCTTTCAATGGATATTTTCCTGAGATAAGCTTTGACACCTTAATCCTGCCTGTTTTCAGGAATTTGTACGCATCTTTAACATCCTCAGGGGTGAAATGGAACACGCCTCTGAGAGTAATCTCATCGTAATGGAGCCTTTCTGTATCATAAGTAACTGTTGTGCCTGATTTGCATCCTCCGAATAAAATGACGGTCCCGCCCCTTCTTACATAATTAACAGATGATTCCCAGACATCAGGCTGTCCTGTGCATTCAAATACATAATCAACGCCCATGTTATCAGTGAAGCTCTTTACAGTTTTTTCCAGTTTATCAGGCATGACAGCAAATGATGCGCCGAGTCTTTTGGCAAGCATAAGTCTTTTTTTCTCAAGCCCTGAGATTATTACATCAGATCCTTTGCTCTTTAATAATAAAAGGTGAAGGAGGCCTATGGGGCCTGCCCCGATTATCAGCGCCTTACCGCCTTTTTTTATCTTCAAATCCTTCATACCGTGCACAACGCATGCCAATGGCTCGAGGAATGCCG
>CAZBSJ010000309.1:0-2155 GCA_964494165.1 uncultured Nitrospiraceae bacterium | reverse complement strand
ACGCCTGCGGTTGCCATCCCCGGATTTCCGGTAGGGTTAATAAATACCATTCCCTCAGGTTCGGCTATGATTGTAGGAACACCTTTCAGAACAAGATATATGCCGGTTTTTTTTGCAAATGATACAGCTGTGTTCACCCTGTCCTTTTCTATATCCTGTATCTTGTATCCTGTATCCTGTAACAGTCTTGCCATTTCGCCTGAATGCGGGGTAAGAATTATCGGCGCCTTTGCTCTTTTGAAAGCATCTACTACACTGCTTAACGCGTTAATGCCGTCAGCATCTATCACCATAGGCACAGTCGAGCGCAGAACAATTGATTTTAAAATAGCTTTGATATCATCAGTCAGCGATAAGCCGGGACCTATTGCAAGCACGTCTGCCTTTTCATTGAGAAAATCCATTATCTTCTCTGACGCATTTGCCGATAAAGTGCCATTACCTTTGTCAGGCAGAGGCAGAATCATCTCTTCAGTCACACGAGACTGGAAGACATTTACGACTGACTCCGGCACACCGATTGTAACAAGCCCTGCCCCTGTTCTTAGACATGCCTTAGCACACATTAATGCTGCTCCTATTTTTCCCCTGGAGCCAGCCACGACTAAAACATGGCCGTAATCGCCTTTATGTGAGTATCTCTGCCTTTCAGGCAATAAAAGAGATACGTGTTCTTTTTCGACTAATTCGAACATCAATTTCTCAGAGGTCAACAGCTTTTTGGGAAAGCCAATATCTTCGACAAAAAGCTTTCCGGCATATCCTGCTCCGGGATAAAGCAGGTGCCCGAGCTTTGGAAGGCCGAATGTTACGGTGTAATCAGCCATTACAGCCTCACCCATGATCTGGCCGTTATCTGAAGAAATGCCTGAAGGAATGTCAACAGATACTACTTTCGCTTCAGAATTATTCAGGAAAGATATGATTTCAGCTGCCTTTCCCTTAATATCTTTGCTTAAGCCAGTGCCAAAAATCGCGTCTACAACCAAAGCCCCGTGAACATCTTTGCCTGTTAGTTTTGTAATGAATTCAACAGGAACGCCTGAGTTTTTTGCGACCTTGTATTGAGCAAGGCAATCCTTGCTAAGCCTGTTCTGCTTTGCCAGAAGCAAGACCCTTACATTCCATCCCCAGTTATGGAGATTTCTGGCAATTGCAATGCCGTCGCCTCCGTTATTACCGCCGCCTGAAAGCACAATCGTCTTATGCGAATCGAACAGCTCTTTTATCTTTAAGGCGACTGCCAACCCTGCCCTTTCCATAAGCACAGGGCCGGGAATGCCATATTTTTTTATGGCCTTTCTGTCGATATCCCTCATCTCTTCGGCAGTTACAACCTTCATTTGGTTACCTCTTTACGGAGGATATGGGCATGTGAGCGGATTGATTTTGCTGGCCTGCCTGCCGGCAGGCAGGTATTCCAACAGTACCACTAAAATTAATCGAAAGGCAAAATAACTCGGCGGCAGAAGGCCGAGAATAATGCAAACATTCTGTGTCCTATTTATTTTCATAAGAATGATCTGAATTAATTCTCATTAAGGATAATGCTCATCCAGGCAATATTTATTATATCGCCGTAATCCTTCAGAAATTCTTTCATAGTTCCCTCAGGATTCTCATTCCTCTTATAACGGCTGAACATCCTGTCAATATAGTCGAGCACCTTCTTTTTGTCAGCTGACCTGAATGGGTAAACGCATCCGCTCATCACATAGCCCTTATCGAGATTTAAAAGTCTTGTAGCAAAGATATCGCCTTTTTTCAAACCTCTGGTCAGATTCTTATCTTTCATGATATACTCTCCTCCAAGCAGAAGGTCCTTGAGCGTAATCCTTTTATCCTTAGAAACAGAAACAACCTCATACAGACTTATTCCTGTGCCCTTGACCTTATTCAGAAGAGACTTCTCATCTTCTTTTAGCTCTTTGTTTTTAATATAAATATCAATAAATGGTTCCTTTGCCTCTCCGGTTTTATAATCAAATATAAGCCAGTCTTCAAAGTTCATGAATCCGATTGTAAGCGCAGTGCCCTGCAAAATCTCTGACGGCTGGCGTTCGTCCCAGAAATATTCGTATGCCTTATCTATAGCCCCTGCATGGTGTTCTCTAATGTAATTTATGATTGACTGGAACAGATCTGTCTTGAGTGT
>CAZBSJ010000308.1:0-2182 GCA_964494165.1 uncultured Nitrospiraceae bacterium | reverse complement strand
GGATTTGAGTTTATATCGAGAACAGGTGCAAATACGGTGTTTATCCCTGCGTACCCGGCCTCAGCTGCAATAGCTCTGAAGGTATCTCTTAGAAGTTTTTTACCTCTGACCTTTGACCTGCCTGTCCGGCAGGCAGGCTTCTGATTCATAAAGGCTGTTGCTATTGCCATAGCAGGCGGAAACAGCGTTCCCCCCTTTATCTGCTGGCCCAAACCCTGTTCAAGGTCAGATGCAATGATTAACGGCTTATCCGCTGCTTTCTGAAGCTCTTTAATCCCCCTTCTAACTTTATTAAGCTCTCCGCCAAAAACAATAAAGCCTGCGATTCCTTTTTTTACAAGCAGGAGATAATGTCCAAAGTCCTTTTCAATGCGCTCACCGTTCAGCCTCGGGACTATGAACTGATAAAAATTCATGGTGTATTATATTGGTCTTTATTCAAAATTCCAAGTTGTATAAACTATAATGTTACTGATAAACTGTAAAATAACATTATGACAGAGAAATGATAAGCAAGGTTGTCGCAAAGAAAAAAAACGGCTCATTAATAAAAGGGACTACAGGAGATTTCCTTCCCTCAAAAAATATCTTCCATGTATTCAGCGGCATAAAAGCCACCGGGGATATCACCGAAGTAAATGTTGATGAGCTGAAGGCTATCTTTTTCGTAAAGAAACTTGAAGGTGACAGGACAACACACGACAAACCCGGATTTAACAGCAGTCTGAGTCACCATAATATAGGCAAAAACATACGGGTTGTATTTCACGATGACGAGATAATCGAGGGGTTTTCTCACAGCCTGCATCTGGACAGAAACGGCTTTTTTATGGTGCCTTCTGATCTGGAAAGCAATAATGAGAGAATCTTTGTTGTGCTTTCCTCTATAAAAAGAATCATTGTTAACGGCAAAACAATAAGATTTTCAGTTGGATTAAAGACAGAGAAAACTTGCAAGACCTGCGGCAACACCATTGAAAGCAGCTGGAAATACTGTCCATTTGACGGGACAAAACTAAAGGGATAAAAATCATGGGTTTTTTTGACAGATTAAAAAACGGGCTTTCAAAGACAAGAAAGGGATTCATCGAAAAAGTAGAATCCATCCTGACCCGTGAAACAATAGATGCGGATTCCATTGAAGAGCTTGAAGAAGTCCTTATCACATCCGATGTCGGAGCCCACGCTACACAGGAGGTTATAAGCTTTCTGAAGGAAAAGGCCCGCAAAGGGGAAGCAGGAGATATTTCTTCGATCAAAGGCGTTCTAAAAAATTCACTTGTCTCTTTGCTCGGCTCCTCCGCACCTGTAGTCCTGTTCGGAGACAAGCCGTTTGTCATCCTTACAATCGGGGTAAACGGCGTAGGGAAAACAACAACCATTGGAAAGCTTGCAAGCAGGTTTGCTTCCCAGGGGCATTCAGTCATGCTTGCTGCTGCAGATACATTCAGGGCTGCCGCAATAGAACAGCTTGAGATATGGGCAAAAAGGGCGGGGGCATCCATCGTAAAACACGAAAGCGGGTCTGACCCTGCTGCTGTAGCATTTGACGCGATTGAATCAGCAAAAAATAAAAAAATCGACGTTGTAATCATTGACACGGCAGGAAGGCTTCATACAAAAAGCCCTCTGATGGAAGAGTTGAAAAAAGTTAAAAGGGTTGTACAAAAAGCTATGCCGTCAGCGCCTCATGAGGTCATACTTGTGGTTGATGCAACAACAGGACAGAATGCACTCAGACAGGCTCAGCTATTTAATGATGCAATCGGCATTACAGGCGTTGCCCTCACAAAGCTTGACGGTACAGCAAAAGGAGGCATTGTCTTTGCCATAAGAAAAGAACTCGGGATACCTGTGAGGCTTATCGGCATCGGTGAGGGAGTTGACGATTTAAGAGATTTTGATCCAAAGGAGTTTGTGGAAGCCTTGTTTAATTGAATATTAAAAGTAAAGTCATCAAATCCTTATCAAAAAACTTTTTCCATAAACTCAATCCATATCGGTAGCGCAGCCTTTCCCCCGGTTTCTTTATCACCAATAGGAGTTCGGTTATCCCTGCCTACCCATACGCCAACAGCAATCTTATCATCAAAACCAACAAACCATGCATCTGTATAATCATTTGTTGTTCCGGTCTTCCCATAAACAGGTCTGTTAATGCTTTTAGCGCTCTGCGCTGTGC
>CAZBSJ010000307.1:0-2183 GCA_964494165.1 uncultured Nitrospiraceae bacterium | reverse complement strand
GTTGCATTGGAGCAGTTTGGGTATGGATTGGGATTTACGGCATTTATGGTTTATTTAATGTACGCAGCTAAGGGAAGATACAAGACCTCTCACTTTGCAATTTCCACCGGTATTATGGCCCTTGGCATGATGCTGCCGGGGTTCATAAGCGGATATCTCCAGGAAGCGGTTGGATACAGAATGTTCTTTGTCATCGTCTGCATCCTGGCGCTGCCGGGCATCTTCACAATTTTGTTCATACCAAAAGATGAAAAAAAGGGAGAAGCGTAACTCCTTTGTTTAATACTCGAACTAACAGACAGGATATTTTCCTTTGCTCAGCTCCATGCAAAACTTATTGATATTATTAAACTCTCTTTGAAAGATCTTTTCTGTCTTTTTCGCAATCTCATTAATCTTCCTCCCCCTTTCAAGCATGACCTGCGCAGTTGCCATCTGAGGCTGGTCAATTGGAGTGCCTATCCTGCTAAGAAGCAGAACATATACCTCCTTTATCCCTTCTATTTTTTCATATATATCCTTTGCAATCTTATGAGCAAGCACATTGTAGATCTTGCCTACATGGCTTACCGGATTTTTCCCCGCAGCAGCCTCAGTGCCCAACGGCCTGTTCAGAGAGATGAGCCCGTTCACCCTGTTTCCCCTCCCAACCTGTCCTGAATCAGCATCCTCTGCAGAGGTGCCTAAAAGGCTGAGATAAACGCCTCCAAGCCCTCTGCCCTTTTCATCAAGCGAATTAAAATAGACTTCTATCTTTCTGAATTTTTCAAAACCATCAAAAAAATTTTCAATCTCTTTCAGAATAACCTCTTTTCTGTCAAAATAATCATTTTCTGATCTGATATAACCGGCCATTAAAGGCATCGCAACAGTTAAGTTAAGATTATGATTCCTTCGGAGCCCCATTACCTTAATGTCTTCGCCTGTCTCAGGATATCTCTTTTTGAAATTCTTTGAATTCAGAAATCTCTCGAGCGAAAGAACCGCCTCCTCAGTATGGCTCAGAGGATAATACCCGACAGCAGCAGATGTGTCATTTGCAGACCTGACTTTTCCGGGCCTTAAAAAAATATCAGTCAGTTCTTCCGACCCCGGAGCAAGCACCACGCGGTATTTCAAATGCTTATCAGGATCCACAAACCTCATATTCTCCGTAATCCATTTTTTTGAGGCTTTTATTGCGATATCAGGCACAGGTATCTTTTTCTTTCCAACGCTGAATGTTGCCCTGTCGCCGATTATCAGATCCATCGGCTTTGTTATCCTTCCGCCGCCGAATTTCTTTTTTGCTCTTCCTGCAGCCAGCAGACCCTTATCAATGTTGTGATGGAGGATTGTTCCGAACTCTTTGAGGTATTCTTCTGACAGGGCAACTGAGATCGCATCCATCATGGAATCGCACATGTAATCAGGGTGGCCCATTCCTTTTCTTTCTACGATCTCAACGCTGTGCTCTGCGATTGATTTTCCCTTATACGTTTCAACAACTACCATGGCTTTAGAATTATTTATTTGAGGCCTTTGTATTTCTTGCAATATTCGCAACAGCCGTAATTAATTCTGCCAATAGATAGGACGCAAGAAGAAAAAGAAACGCGTACAATGCCCCTCTTACCATAAAAGTCAATCCCTGGACAAAAGACTCGCCTCTGAGGGTTGAAAACGGGAAATAGTGAGATAGGGCCTTGAATAAAGCATTGGATGTCCTGACCCCGCCTCCACCGAACCATATAAAGATACCGCCTCCTATTGCCATAACGCCTGTAAGGCTGGCATAGGCCTCGCCAAAAAGCCTTATATAGATTGTAGAGATTGATATCGCAGATGATTCTCCTTCAGGAAGGTTTTTAAGCTCCTTTGAGCGGATTAAAAAGGCATGCAAGACCATATACATTGCTACCACAAAAAAAAGCTGGAAAAAGATTCCTCCAAGCACTTCTGCTGCCTGCATATTGAAGATATCCTTCCAGCCAAGGACAAAACCCAGAACACTGGCGATTAAAATTGTGGCAGCCACTATCTGCAGGTAGATACCGGCAATCCTTTTGAAAAAATCTTCCCTGCGGATGAGTTCAAGAAGGTACTCCATGAAAATAAAATTTCTCATTTCAAGCCTCCGTTCACTAATGATTTTAATAAAGTTTATCATATTTTTTAGCGCTTCCCTTAGCTTTTTCTACAGG
>CAZBSJ010000306.1:0-2184 GCA_964494165.1 uncultured Nitrospiraceae bacterium | reverse complement strand
AGAAATACTCAAGAAAAAAGAATTAGATAGGCTAAAAGCATAAGGTCGTTAGTGTTTATTCAAACTAACGGCTTTTTTTTCGGGCTGAAGATATATTGGGAGAAATGCAGACATTGCTTTCGCCTCAGGCGAATCCGCCGAGGCGGACAATAAATTATTTAACTCGATATATTAAGTTTTTAGTTTTTGGTTTTTGGTTTTTTGTTTTTAGGCTAACAACTAAAAACCAACAACTGATAACTATAGCAAGGAATTACAACATTTGCATTTTCTAAGAGGAGTATAAAAAATGAAAAACATCGGCGGACAGGCTGTAATAGAAGGCGTAATGATGAAGGCGCCCTCTGGGTGGAGCGTGGCAGTACGCGACCCAAAGGGAGACATAAACCTCAAGACAGTGAAGACTGAAAAGACACATGCTTTTTTAAAGCTGCCGGTTATCAGGGGAGTTGTCACGCTTTTCCAGGCGCTTTCAATAGGCATAAAGGCTATCGAGTTCTCGGGAAGCGTGGCTTATCAGGAAAAAGAGGGCGAGAAGCCCATAAGCCCTTTGGGAATTGCCGTGTCAATAGGCTTTGCCATTATCATCGCAATAGCACTGTTTAAATTTCTGCCGCTTCTATTGACCGCGATAATCGGGGGTGCTGTAAGAAGCGTGTCTGATAGTTCTTTCCTTTTTAACCTGATTGATGGACTGTTCCGTATCGGCATTTTCCTGCTCTATATTCTTGCCATAGGTCTCTGGAAAGAGATGAGGAGGATATTTCAGTATCACGGCGCAGAGCACAAAGTGATTTATGCATATGAGGCCGGGGAAGAACTTACTGTGGATAATGCAAGGAAATACACTCCATATCACCCGCGCTGCGGGACGAGTTTTCTTATGATAGTGATGGTCATAAGCATAATGGTCTTTATAATGATACCGAAGGAATGGTCTTTTGTTGACAAGCTGCTGTCACGCATCGCATTAATCCCTGTTATTGCAGGGCTTTCATATGAAGCGCTCAGGCTTTCTGCAAAGATGAAAGACAATCCATTCATGAATTTTCTTATAATGCCGGGCTTATTGCTCCAGCGGCTTACTGCCAAAGAGCCTGATGACAGGCAGATAGAGGTTGCAATCACTGCATTAAAAGAGGTTCTTAAATTCGAGGCCAGTAATGTTGCTTGAGAAGCTCCAGACAATAGAAGAAAAGTACGATAAGATTACAGACCTTATGGTTGACCCTAAGGTGCTGTCAGCTCCTCAGGAGTATCAAAAATACTCAAAGGAACAGGCAGACCTCCAGCCATTAGTAGAAAAGATACGCGAATATAAAAAGCTTTTGTCTGACATCGAAGGCGCAGAAGAGATGCTTAAGGGAAGCGACCCTGACATGAGAGAGCTAGCACAGATAGAGCTCGGCGAGCTGAAAGAAAAGAAACCACGGATCGAAGAAGAGCTTAAGGTCATGCTTCTGCCAAAGGATCCAAGGGATGAAAAAAGCGTTATCCTTGAGATAAGGGCAGGCACTGGCGGAGATGAGGCAGCGCTTTTTGCAGCCAATCTCTTCAGGATGTATTCTAAATATGCTGAATCAAGGAGATGGAAGGTTGAGGTAATAGATTCAAGCCCTACAGGTCTCGGCGGGTTAAAGGAAATAATCGCAAACATTACAGGCAAGGGCGCGTACAGCAGGCTTAAGTATGAAAGCGGTACGCACAGGGTCCAGAGGGTTCCTGTTACAGAGGCATCAGGCAGGATTCATACATCAGCGGCAACAGTTGCAGTTCTGCCAGAGGCTGAAGAGGTTGATATAAAGGTAGAGGAAAAGGATCTGAGGATTGATACATTCTGCTCGTCAGGCGCAGGAGGCCAGAGCGTTAACACAACATACTCAGCTGTAAGGATCACTCACATCCCGACCGGCCTTGTAGTTCAGTGCCAGGATGAAAGGTCACAGTTAAAGAACAGGGAAAAGGCAATGAAGGTTTTGCGTTCAAGGCTTCTTGAGCTGGAGATAGAAAAGAAAGAAAAAGAGCGCGCTGCTGACAGGAAGACTCAGGTGGGTTCAGGCGACAGGAGCGAGAGGATAAGGACGTATAATTTCCCTCAGAACAGGGTGACTGACCACAGGATAGGGCTAACACTTCACAAGCTCGAAAGCGCGCTTGAAGGGAATATTGACGAGCTGATAGATA
>CAZBSJ010000305.1:0-2221 GCA_964494165.1 uncultured Nitrospiraceae bacterium | reverse complement strand
TAATGTGATTCTCTATCCACATAACCCTCTCACAAATCCTCTCTATGTCCGGCATTGAGTGTGAGACAAATATTATTGTTACCCCATTTTTCTTGAAGTGCATCATTTTGTCAAGGCATTTTTTTTGAAAAGCCATATCTCCCACAGCCAGTATCTCATCAATTAACAGGATTTCGGGATCAAGTGAAGATATCACAGAGAAACCAAGACGCGCAAGCATGCCGCTTGAATACATTCTGATAGGCTGGTCAATAAAATCACCGAGTTCAGAGAAATCTATTATCTCATCCACTTTTTGCGAGACCTCTGCCCTTGTAAGCCCCATAAGAACTCCGCTGAGCATAATATTTTCTCTTCCGGTCAGTTCCGGATGAAAGCCTGCTCCGAGTTCAAGGAGGGGAGAAATCCTGCCTTTGACAATAACGCTGCCCTTAGAGGGTTTGAGCACGCCTGCGATGAGTCCAAGGGTGGTGCTCTTGCCGGCTCCGTTTCTGCCGATTATGCCGAATGTTTCCCCCTTATATACTTCAAAAGATATATCCTTCAGCGCCTGGAATCGTGAGTTTTTTATCTGGCTTACTGCCTTTGGCAGATGGAACAGAAAATTTTTGATGCCGCTGGTGACATGGTGGTAAAGCGGATAGTTTTTGCAGACGTCTTCAAATACAATTACCGGCTCTTTCACAAAACCTCTGCAAACTTCCATGAAAGGCTTCTGTATATCAGATAGCCTATCACAAAGGCAAAAATACTGTATATAAGGCTGACTATCAAAAATAATGGGTCCAATGTGCCGGTTAAAAACAGGTTTCTCCAACTCACCATCAAAGGAGCTAAGGGATTGAAACTTATAAAGGTTTTATACTTTTCGGGTATCATTGTCTCAGAATAAATGATAGGCGTAAAATAAAAGAGAAGTGTTATGAATATAGCTGTCAATCTTTCAAGATCCCTAAAGAACAAATTCATCGATGAAATCATGAGTGCAACCCCATATGTCATCATAAACTGGATACCCAGCAATAGAGGGATTCCATACAGCCACGATAATGAAGGAGATTTGTGATAAATAAAAAGGAAAAGTACTATCACCGGAACAGAGAGGATAAAATGTATCATGTCCTGAAGAACAGTAGTCAGAGGTATTATGTTTCTGGGGAAGTTGACCTTCTTTATTATTGAAGCATTGCCAAGGAAAACGCTTGATGATGCATTGACCGAGTTCGAGAACCACTGCCAGGGGAAAAGGCCTGTTATGAGGAAGACAGCATAGTTTTCCATCTGTATCTTCATGACTACCTTGAATGCAATATAAAATACAAAAGCAAATGCAAGTGGATGGCCAATAGACCATAAATAGCCGAATACATTATTTTTATACCGCACCTTCATTTCTTTCTGGGTCATTACCAGTATGAGATCGATATAATGTTGAAAAGATTTATTCATAAACATTCTCTACGCGTACGCTTATCTCAGAATCAAGAAGGGCATTTCAGCGCACATTTATATGTGCGTCATCATAACGGCTTTCAGGCGTATGCACCTCCAGATGACTGCATGTGAAATCCAAGTTTTGTCCCCGTTTAGTCAGTTTATTTTGCCGTTTGTTTGTTCCCCAGCGATGATTCTCTTTCTTTTACCATAATCAGATCTTTTATCGCCGAAAACCTCTTTTCTCCGATGCCTTTCACATTTGTCAGTTCCTCTTTGTTCTTAAAGCCTCCCTTGGCCTCCCGATATTCTATTATCCTTTTGGCAATCTCGCGCCCAATGCCCGGGAGGCCAATGAGTTCTTTTTCAGTAGCAGTGTTCAGGTCGATCTTTTCTATACCATACGAATATGGCAAAACAAATAAAACCAAAATCAGTATAATTCCAGATGCCTTAAACATGTAAATACCCCCCATTGAGATTTCTTTAAGAACAATATTGCCGCAATCTGTTGTGTCTTTTCAGTGTTTATATTACTCAAAAAGAGCAGAAATTGCACGAGTATTAATATCCTCTCTATTACTGGATGAAATTGTAATAAACATCAGCCTTTCTCCTGCAAAGGGACGTTGCAAAGACAAAAACGTATTTAAAAGCCTGTATTTTTTGTATAATATGCCAGATCTTATATTTGAAAGGTGAACTATGCACATAGGGGTAATCGGAACAGGGTATGTGGGACTTGTAACCGGAGTCTGTTTTGCCGAGTTCGGGGTTTTTGTCACCT
>CAZBSJ010000304.1:0-2244 GCA_964494165.1 uncultured Nitrospiraceae bacterium | reverse complement strand
AGCTGTTTTGTTATCTGTTCAATAACCCTGTCATCACCGCTGGTGACTATTGTCATGGTGGATATCTGCGGGTCTATCGTCTCTCCGACAGAAAGGCTCTCGATGTTATAGCCCCTTCCGCTGAACAGACCTGATATCCTTGAAAGCACTCCGAATTTGTTTTCAACAAGAACTGATATTGTATGTCTCATTTATTCACCTCAGGATTCACTTAACTGCCTTTAGCTTCTTCTCTGTCTTCTTTTCAACTTCTTCAAACAGCATCTGATCTATAGATGCGCCTGCAGGCACCATAGGGTAAACTTTTTCTTTCCAGTCGCATACAAAATCCATAAACACAGTCCTTTTCATCCTAAATGCCTCTTTTAGTAAAGGCTCAACCTCACTTGGCTTTGCGGCTCTGAGCCCAACAGCTCCATATGCCTCGGCAATCTTAACAAAATCAGGCACTGTATCGTCAAGCTTTGTATGAGAGTATCTTTCATTAAAAAACAGCTCCTGCCACTGCCTTACCATTCCGAGATACCTGTTATTGAGAATAGCCACTTTAACAGGAAGCTTGTTTATCACAGCAGTTGCAAGCTCTTGTATATTCATCTGTATGCTACCGTCACCGGCTATGTCAATCACAAGCTTGTCCGGAAATGCAAACTGGGCTCCGATAGCTGCAGGGAATCCATAGCCCATTGTCCCCAGGCCTCCTGACGTAAGCAATGTCCTGGGTTTATCGTATTTATAATACTGAGCTGCCCACATCTGGTTCTGTCCTACCTCAGTGGTTATAATCGCATCGCCTTTTGTTACCTCATAAATCTTTTCAACAACAAACTGAGGCTTTATGACCTCATCGCTGTAGTTATATGTCATAGGCCTTTCTTTTTTCCATGCATCTATCTGCTTGAGCCATGCCTTTCTGACTTCATCCCACTGTTCTTTTACCTCTTCTTTCAAAACCTTGTTCATTATTGAAAGGACTTTTTTAACATCTCCTACTATCGGGATATCCACTCTAATGTTCTTTCTTATAGACGTCGGGTCAATATCCAGATGAATTATCTTTGCATGAGGCGCGAATGAATCAACCCTTCCTGTAACCCTGTCATCAAAGCGCATTCCGATTGCTATCAGCAGGTCTGAGTCCTGGACCGCCTTATTAGCATAATATGTCCCGTGCATGCCTAACATGCCCAGCGAAAGCTTGCTGCTTCCCGGGAATCCTCCGAGCCCCATCAATGTCATGGTAACAGGCACATCAGCGTACTCTGCGAGTTCCTTCAGTTCCTTTGCAGCGCCTGAGAGGATAACTCCTCCTCCTGCAACGATCAACGGCTTTTTTGATTTTGCAATGAGGTGTGCAGCCTGCGTAATCATCCATTTGTTGCCCTCAAAAGTTGGCTTATAGCTTCTGATGTCTATTTCAGGCCATACAAAATCTCCCTTGCCTGCTGTCACATCCTTGGGAAGGTCTATGAGGACCGGGCCCGGTCTGCCGCTTGCAGCTATGTGAAATGCCTCTTTTACTATCCTTGAAAGGTCACCGGCATCTTTTACCAGATAATTATATTTTGTGCACGGCCTTGTGATGCCTACGATATCTGCTTCCTGAAAGGCATCATTTCCTATCAGCATTGTCGGAACCTGGCCTGAGAATACGACCAATGGGATAGAATCCATTGACGCGGTTGCAATGCCTGTTACTGTATTCGTTGCCCCGGGGCCTGATGTCACAAGCGCAACGCCCACCTTGCCTGACGCCCTTGCATATCCGTCAGCTGCGTGGACAGCGCCCTGCTCATGCCTTGTAAGTATCAGATTGATATCTTTATCATCATACAAAAGGTCAAAGATATTCAGGACAACCCCGCCGGGATAGCCGAATATATGCTTTACTCCTAATTTTTTTAGAGACTGAATCAATATCTCTGCGCCGGATATCTTCATAAAACTCACCTGCTCCTTTAAAAGTATAAAGTAAATTTTACCACAAACTATTATGAAAATGTCCACATTTTTAGAGGGTTATATTAAGGGAATTTTAGATTGACAGGAGAGAGATGGAGAGATATAGTATTGCTAAAGTTTATGAGTTATTAGTGATTTATATATTACACGTTTATCCCTATAATTGGCTATATATAGCCTATATCTGATAATTAAACTACAATACAAAAAATAGTAATTAATCTAGCGGACAGTGTCAAGTCTTTTCTGTAAATTCTCGCCAGGGCATTATTCTCAACGGTT
>CAZBSJ010000303.1:0-2246 GCA_964494165.1 uncultured Nitrospiraceae bacterium | reverse complement strand
GTCCGGCGGTAAGCCCTCGCATGTCGTTAAAGATGCATTTTTCAGGAGATACTCGCTTTCCCCCTTTTTTTCTATCTCAGCTCCTGTTATGTAAAAGCCATCGCGCTTCGAAAAAATCTCGGCATTATAAAATGTGCCTGTTTTAGTCTCGATATTGTATTTTGCTTTTTCTGCCTTTAACGATATTGACGGGTCATCATATTTCACATCACCTTCTGCAAAAACCAAGTATGTCTCTTCTTCATATCTCATCTCAACTGCTTCAATGGTCGCTTCATTCTGCTCTGCCTTTACCGAGCCCCTTGCAGTATAAAGCGCCTTGTTCTTATCGTACTCCAAAGAATCAGATGTTATGGCAACCTTGGATTCCTCTGCATAAGAACTTATGGCCAGTAACTGACAAGAAACAAAAAAATACAAAATGAAATAAAAAATTTTCCCCAATTTATAGAAATTCCGTTTTTTGTTTCTCAAACCAGAAAATGCATTTGGCAGGGACATGGATGACTGAAAAGTCTTTTGCAGCAACACCTTGTTTATGCCTTGAGGCAATTCTTGATTTGCACAAGAATATGCACAAACTTTTGAGAATTGCATCATGGCATGTGATAAAATCATGTTGAATTTAAAAGACCTTGAAGACATTTATGTCCCTAGCCTTGAATATTAATAGCATTTTCTGGGTTAAACCATTGATCTTCACCGCGTTTCCCTCAGGCTTCCCAGAACTGCTTTTTCACCCAATATCTCCTTAACCTCGCCGATAGTATACAATGAGCCCGTAATCAGGATAAGATCAGATTTGGCGTCTTTGATTTTAGATTTTGCCAATTCGATTGCCTTCATCACAGCAGGCGCTGTATGTATATTTTTATATCCCATTGATACGGCACGATCTGCGAGCCGTTGAGGAGACTCAGCCCTGCTGTAGTTCGGCACAGTACATATTATCTGAGAAGCGAGCGGCAAAAGTGGTGATAATATTCCTTCGATATCCTTATCAGCCATAACTCCTAAAATCAGTATCATCCTGTTGTATTTTTTCAAAAAAAGCCTTTTTAAAGAATCAGCAAGAACAGCCGATGCATCAGGATTATGTGCGCCATCTATCAAAATGGGGGGATTATACGATACAAACTCAAGCCTTCCGGGCCATTTTACAGTTTCAAGTCCGGTTCTCATGACATCAGGACTCAGCCCGGACATGTCAGGCAATCTCTTTGATAGAATCTCAACTGCCTTTAATGCCGATGCAGCGTTAAACATCTGATGCCTTCCTATGAGAGGCATCCATAAATTATTTATCTTTGCTTCTCCCTGATAATCAAAAACGCATCCGTTTATGTCCTCTTCTTTTAGCACAGCCGAAAAATCTTTTCCGTATTCAAATATTTCCGAACCTTGTTCATCCGCCTTTTTTCTTAAAACCTGCATCGCTGATTTATCCTGTCTTGAGGTCACGACAGGGATTCCTTCTTTTATTATCCCTGCCTTTTCTCCTGCGATTTCTTTAAGAGTATTGCCGAGAAACTCCTTATGGTCATAACTGATGTTAGTTATCACCGAGACCTCGGGCTTGATTACATTAGTCGCATCAAGCCTTCCGCCCATTCCTGTTTCTATTATTGCGATATCAATGTTGTTCCTCTTAAAATACAGGAATCCGATTGTTGTCACTACCTCGAAAAAAGTCGGCGAGAAATCATCTGTTTTTGAAATAGCTTTTCTTATCTCATCCGTAAGACCAACCACATCCTGCTCACTTATCTTTTCATTATTAATCCTTACCCTTTCTGTGAAACTTACAAGATGCGGTGACGTAAAAAGTCCTACCTTAAGTCCCGATGCCTGGAGCATGGATGCTATCATCGCTGATGTCGAACCCTTTCCATTTGTGCCGGCCACATGGACGGACAGAAAATCCTTCTGCGGATTATTAAACAAAGACATCAGAGTTCTGATGTTATCAAGCCCTAACTTGATACCGTATTTTTGCAGATTATAGAGATATTCAATCGAATCCGCGTAAGACATAATACACCTGTAAATTTTTATTCAGCCTTTATTTAATAACTTTTCTTAAGTACATACAGGACATAGTATTGGAGCGGATTTATTTTGCCGACCTGCCTGCCGGCAGGCAGGTATTCCAACAGTACTACCACTAAAAAATAATCGAGAGGCAAAATACCTCGCAGGGCTTTAGCCCGAGAATGAGCGATAATACTATGTCCTGTCATGTTAAT
>CAZBSJ010000302.1:0-2249 GCA_964494165.1 uncultured Nitrospiraceae bacterium | reverse complement strand
TGTCTCCCATAGAAATTTTCCATCCTTCATTAATAATTCTTTTGACTCGTTTTTATCGATAAGCGCTACTGTTGGCCTGAAAAATACAAAGTCCTGATGGAAAGGAGTACTCACCTTTCCCCCGAATGAACTGTTGTCCCCAAGCGCGATATGTATTGTGCCAAGGATTTTTTCTGACTCAAGTATATTGTCAGGTCTTTTAGCCATTTCATTAGTTCCAATGCCAAGCTCTGCGATGTTGGCATTTTCCCTTCTTTCTGACAGTTTTTTGCGCAGAAAACCGGCAAAATCCTCATCTCCGGCTATTTCCACGGCGAATCCGTCTTTAACATGGATGACCACCTGTGATTCGAGCTGCCGTGTTGGTGCCCATTCAAGGACAAGCTTCCCATTGGCTGTCTCTTCCAGCGGAGCAAGGAATACCTCACCAGCAGGGAGGTTTCCGAAAGAACCAGGTTTTGTAAGAATGCCTGTGTCAGATTCAGCCTTTCTGTCTTTTTTCGAAAAAGATATCTGTGTCCCATTAGGTGTTGTAATCTCGATTAGTTCGGCCTTATTGACTGTTTTTGCGATAGCCCTGGTCCTTTTCTTAAGCTGCTTCCAGTTTAAATTCATTGAACCTTCAAGCATAGATGCTTCAAATATGGGCATGCTTGCATAACGGGCCTTGCATATTTTAGTTAGAAAATTTCTGAATCTGGTATGACTGGTTGAATAATTAGCGAGCGCGATTACAGCATTAACAGAATCTTTTTTATGCTTTTCAATAATTTCTTCCGCCTGTTTAATGCCGTCTCCTTGGACTGTTTTTTTTATCAGAGGCTCCAATAGGTTTTTTGCCTTCAGCGCCTTTATTGTTTTTTCTCTGAAAGCGAGCCGCCAGACCTCCTCAGGGGGTTCAGCTCCATGGGTTCCGGTTGCCGGGTATTCATGATAGGTGATTTTTTTACAGAAGTTTTTCCCGATTTCAGCAGTAAGAATTGCGATGTCACGGAGACGTTCTCTTCTGCAGATGTCTTCTTCAGGTATTATTTCTACAGAAGAAGGCTTGTCTGTGAAGACCAGAACCTTTTCCCCTTTTTCAACACCAAGGTTTACAGTGTAAATTGACCTCAGTGCTTTGGTGATCAAGGCGTGTTTTGCTCTCTCTTTATGGTCGGTGTAAGAAAGATAAGAAGTTCTCTTGTCTGGTAATAAGTATCTTTTTTCTTGAACAGCCACCCGATAACAGGGATATTTGCGAGATAAGGGACCTTTTGAACGCTTTCAGAGTTTGAATCTGTATAAATGCCTCCGATAACCAATGTTTCACCGTCGTTAATTGTGACTTCTGTGTTTGCCTCTCTTGAATTTTTTGCAGGCACTTTTTCGACTGTTCTAGTCCAGTCAAACTCCTCTTTTTTAGTAAGTATGCTCATAGTAACCTTGCCGTCAGGTGTTATCTGGGGCGTTACCTCAAGCTTTAAGACTGCCTCGATCTCTTCAGTGCCGGTAGAACTTGTAGTGCCTCCGGTTACTACTGTGGTGCCTGTTGAGCTTCGTATCCTTATTTTTTCGCCTGTTGATATAAATGCCTTTTTATTGTTTGCAGTAAGAATCCTTGGATTCGACAGCACTTTTCCTTGTCCACTTTGTTCCATGGCAGAAATCCTGAGATCAAGACTTAGATTACTTCCTTTCAGAAACCCAATCTTAATTGCTCCAAATGGCGTGGTAGATACTGTCGGCAACGACGCAGGCAGGTTAACAGCCAGAGTATCTGTGCCTGTATTGCCCGCAAATGTTGTAGTTGTATTTCCTCCGGATAGCGTATAAGAACCACCCCACTGTATGCCGATGCTCCGGTCATTACCCTTATTGACTTCGACAATCCTTGCATCAATCATTACCTGAGGCGATGCCTTATCCAATGCCCTAACCATCTGTTCAGCTTTTGAAACGTTATTAGGTATATCCTTGACTATTATTGTATTTGTCCTGACATCAGATGCCACCTCGCCTTTTTTGCTTAGAATCTTTTTGATTATAGGCTCAAGCTCCCTGGGGTTTGCATAATTGACGTTGATTGTTCGGGTTATCAGATCTTCGTCCTCTGTTGCAGGTATTATCCTTACGATGTTTGCATCTCTTATATAAGTATAGCCTTTGCCTTTTAATATGGAGTCAATGGCATCCCAGAGAGGCACATTCCTCAGACTGACAGTTACCCTTCCAGTTATCTGTTCATCTACGATTATGTTTATGCCGTG
>CAZBSJ010000301.1:0-2256 GCA_964494165.1 uncultured Nitrospiraceae bacterium | reverse complement strand
TATCGTCATCTCGCCATCAGCGAAAAAAATAACGAAGGCTTTCCGGAATTCATCAGCCACATACAGTCAGCCAGGCTGATTTTAAAAAAACTGATTGTTTTTCAATACTATTTATATATAATATTTAGAGTTATACAGGGAAATATATTTTTAATTATATGGGAAAAAGCTTTAGAAAAGATTTCTTTTATTATTTTCTTGCATTGCTATTAATCGTTTTTT
Organism: uncultured Nitrospiraceae bacterium; assembly: GCA_964494165.1. Taxonomy (GTDB): domain Bacteria; phylum Nitrospirota; class Thermodesulfovibrionia; order Thermodesulfovibrionales; family UBA1546; genus CAZBSJ01. Next base: position 2,034 of record CAZBSJ010000301.1, on the reverse strand, counting down.
CGCTCAGTCTGCTCACCTGGCTGATAAATAAATCCAGATTCGAGAGACAAACCGCTGAAACCATTACAAGCACAGTAAACATACTTGACGAGTCAATTTCATTATATAAAGATCTTCTGAGGGAAAGATTCTCACGCGTAAACGATCAGATGCTTGACAGTCATCGCCTGGTAGAAAAATTCGTTCAGGAAAGCGCCAATCCTTCTGAATGGGATATTCTAAAGATAAAACAAGACCTCCAGAAAAAAATTGGAGGGGACATCGAGATTAATCTGATTGACAATAAAAATACGATTTATCTTACAACCTATCCCGAGGAACTCGGTCTTGATCTTGGAAAATTCCCGGATGCAATGGCAGGAATAGAGGAAACAAGAGAATCCGGCAAAATAAGGATGGATATTCCCACATTTGAACCTGCAGGAAAGGTGTTTCGTGCTTACTCTATGTCTTATATTAAGAGCAAAAAAATATTTGTACAGCTTGGATACAAACTTTCAGACTATGCTGACTTTCACAGAATTCTTCAGAAAAGCATAGAAAGCGCCAGGATCTTAAGTGCGGTTGATCTGTACCTTGTATTCAAGGAGAAAACCGGACAGCTGAGCGTGCACAGTTTCACAGATTTTTCAGAGAAATTCCCTGATACGATTGTAAAAAATGTCTTGAATGCTGTCGCCGATAACACTCTTGTAAAAACTGACTATAAACTTTCCGGCCGTCATTTCAGGGACTTTTACAAGGTTTTCAGCAAAGAAGGCATTCATGACAGCTGGTATAACGGAATCGAGCATTATCTTGTCTACAGGTTAAAGCTTGACTTAACTTCTTATGATAAGCACCTTGCCGTGTATCTTTATTTAAGCTTAGGCATGTTATTTATTATGGCAGCGATAATTACATACATCTATTTCAGGTTTGACAGAACATTTGCAGCGCCCCTTCGGAAAGTCATAGAAAAAATGGAGAGATCAGAATCAATAGACCCTCTAAAAATATCAGGCAGCTATAATGAGATCACCTCAATCTCAGAGACATACAACCAGCACCTTAAGACCATAATTGAAGATCATGAACAGCTTAACCTGTACAATGAAGAACTCATTAATAAAAACATACTATTGCAGCAGAGCCTCGATGAGATAAAAACCCTGAGGGGAATCCTGCCATTGTGTTCCCATTGCAGGCAGATAAGGAATGATGAAGGCTATTGGCAAAAGGTTGAGGAATATTTCCAGCATAATCTTGATATCCGCTTCAGTCATGGGATATGCCCTGATTGCGCAAAAAAGTTTTACCCTGACATAGGGAACAGGATATTTTAGAAATCCAAATCATTCGTCTTTATTCAGGATAACATCAATCATTGTCTTTCTTTGCTGAGCGAATAGTTTCTTTACGCGCTCCCTGAATTCTTCCGGTGTTATATGCTCTTCATGCGTTCCTATCACTATTCTGATGTCAGGGAATGTATTTTCAAGAGCTTCTTTATACTTTTCCTTAAAAGGACAAAGGGATTTTACGCAGTAACTGAAATGTATTGCATTTACCTTAAATTCAGTTAATGCTCTTATCCTTTGGAGAAGTTTGCCCGAGCCTATCACTGTGGGACATCCGGGACAGTTAATGATGCCAACCAAGTCTAGTTTTTCTTCAGCAGGATACTGAGCAAAAGCGCCTCTTCTCTTCCTGAAATCAGCTAAACAGCTGACTGAAGAGCATCCCAAGTCCTGTGTTGCATTAGAGCAGGTTAAAATACCTATCCTTGCCATCTTAAAACCTTCATTTGTATTGCTTTATTTTGCTGTTCTCACACAAGAATATCATTTTTACTGAGATTAAACCATCGCTCATCAGCAAGTGCAACTGAGGTCTCAACCTGGCGCTCAGGAATTGACCAGTATTTTTTTAATAGACGGTTCTTCTCATCCTGAGTTACTAATCCAAATCCGTGTCTTTCATAAAAACTTATAGCCCACACAGCGGCAGACCATGTGCCGACTAATGTTGGACGTGAAGTCAGGGTCTTTAAAT
>CAZBSJ010000300.1:0-2257 GCA_964494165.1 uncultured Nitrospiraceae bacterium | reverse complement strand
TCTGTAATATAATATCCCAAATTAAAACATTCCACGGAGGGAATAATGATTAAGATTTACTACGATAAAGACACTAAAATGAGCGTTCTTAAGAACAAAAAGGTAGTGATTGTCGGATACGGAAGCCAGGGACACGCACATGCCAACAATCTGAAGGAAAGCGGCTTAGACGTTACTGTTGCTGGAAAGGCAAAAAGCCAGAACTGGGAAAAGGCAGAGAAAGCCGGATTTAAGGTCTTAACCGCTTCAGAGGCAGCAAAAAAGGCAGATGTGATAATGATGCTCGTGCCTGATGAATACGCTGCTGACATATATAAAAGCGAGATTGCGGATAATATCAAAAAAGGCACATATCTTGGATTCGCACACGGCTTTAATATCCACTTCGGGCAGGTAGTTGCACCTGAAGAGGTCAATGTTTTCATGGTTGCCCCAAAAGGGCCCGGACATCTTGTAAGGTCAGAGTACACTAAGGGAAGCGGAGTGCCCTGCCTTATCGCAATCCATCAGGACCCTTCAAAAAACACCAAAGATATTGCTCTGGCTTATGCCTCTGCTGTCGGCGGCGGAAGAGCAGGAATCATCGAGACAACCTTCAGAGAAGAGACAGAGACAGACCTTTTCGGCGAACAGGTCGTTCTCTGCGGAGGGCTTACCTCTCTGATACTCGCTGGTTATGAAACTTTGACAGAAGCAGGATATTCGCCTGAGATGGCATATTTTGAATGCCTTCATGAAGTGAAGCTCATCGTTGATCTAATCTATGAGGGCGGCATCTCGAACATGAGATATTCCATAAGCAATACCGCCCAGTATGGTGACCTGACAAGAGGTCCCCGCATAATCACAGAAGAAACAAAGAAAGAGATGAAAAAGATTTTGAATGAGATACAGTCAGGCACCTTTGCAAAAGAGTGGCTGCTTGAATGCAAGGCCAATAAGCCTGTATTTAACGCGCTTACCAGACAGGGCGAAGAGCATCCGATAGAAGAGGTAGGCTCAAAACTCAGAGGAATGATGCCCTGGCTTAAAAAGGGCAAACTTGTAGACAAGTCCAAGGCATAACACGGCTGTCTTATGTTTAAGATTGCCCGTGAAGGCTATCCTTTCATCTTAGTTTTTTTTATAGCTACAGCGATAACATTTGCCATTGCAAATCTCTGGATAGCCTTACTGTCGTTTGCTGTGACCATGTTTATGGTCTATTTTTTCAGAGACCCTGACAGAATCCCGCCTGAAGGAAAGGGCCTTTTTGTATCCCCTGCTGACGGCAAGATCATCGTTGTGAAAGAAACGCTTGAAAAGGAATATATTAATAAAAACACAAAACAGGTAAGCATATTCATGTCGCCCCTGAACGTCCATGTCAACAGAGCGCCATGCGACGGCAAGGTCAAGACCGTAAAGCATACGCCAGGCAAGTTTCAGGCTGCTTATACGGACGAGGCGTCTCTGACAAATGAAAACATTGCCATGGTTCTTGAAACAGAGCACGGGGAAATTCTCGTCAGACAGATTGCGGGTTTTGTAGCAAGACGGGCTGTATGCAGGGTAAATCAAGGCGATATTCTCAAGCGCGGAGAGAGATACGGCATCATCAAGTTCAGCTCACGGGTTGATATCTATCTGCCAAAAGAAACTGATATTAAGGTAAAATTAGGGGATAAGGTAAAGGCAGGCGAGACAATAGTAGGAGTTATGAGTGAAAAATTATAAATTAAAAGTTGAAAATAAAGATATTGAATACCTTGAAACTCCTAACTTTTAACTTTGAATTTTTAATTTATTAGAAATATGAGAAAAGGCATTTACATCCTCCCTAACAGCCTTACGATGTGCGGAATGTTTGCCGGTTTCTACGCAATACTGGCAGCCTTAAAGGGAAATTTTGTTCCTGCTGCATGGGCAATAATGATAGCAATCATATTTGACGGCTTGGACGGATGGATTGCAAGGCTTACGCACAGTACAACAAGATTCGGAATAGAGCTCGATTCATTGTCTGATCTCGTTGCCTTCGGCGTTGCGCCTGCTGTGATACTCTACAAATGGGCGTTAATGGGGTACGGAAGGATTGGCTGGGCAGCTGCCTTTCTCTTTGTAGCATGCGGGGCCTTGAGACTGGCAAGGTATAACGTGCAGATGGGCTCCACTGAAAAAAAATCATTTACCGGCATGCCCATACCAGGTGCCGCATCTATAGTCGCCGCCACAGTTATCTTTTACAACAAAATGGACTGGTCCGCTGAAAAAAGCA
>CAZBSJ010000299.1:0-2347 GCA_964494165.1 uncultured Nitrospiraceae bacterium | reverse complement strand
ATTATTTAATAAAACCATTTTACGGGAATACAGATGTCAAGGAGAAATTTATTTTTCGATACCTTGATTTACCTATCACTGATAATTTGCATACAACCTTTTATTCACAAAACATTACAAGATGATCTCAATAAACTATCGAGTTAAATAAATTTTGGAGTAATGTCTGTATTGCCTGGATTAGTTCTTTTCAAAATACTCACTCATTCTCTTTATTGCGTTGATTTTTTCCTGGTTCCCTGCCTTTCTGTGCTTCATAGGTATTTATCAATATTCTGTAAAGCTTTTTAGGGTTATAAACTTCTAAGGTCTGTTTATCTTATCTATAAATATTTTTCATATAAAGTGTCTTGACATGCTTCGACTAAATTGCTATTATATGAACTATCGGAGGAATCCATGGCATCTACTGTAAAAGACTATTATGAGATACTGGGCGTAAACAGAAATGCCTCTCAGGATGAGATAAAGAAGGCATTCAGAAAACTTGCGCGCAAATACCATCCGGATGTAAACCCCGGAGATAAAACCGCAGAACAGAAATTCAAAGAGATAAATGAGGCATACAGCGTCCTGAGCGATGAAAAGAAAAAGGCAGAATATGACCAGTTTGGAAAGTCCCCGTTTGATCCCGGAGGGGCCTGGTACGAAGACAGAGGTCCGGATTACGGCGAGACGTTTGATTTTGGCAGATTTGGGGATGTCTTCGCAGACCTTTTCGGGACCGGAAGGGGAGCAGAGCACTATCCGCGCAAGGGCGTTGATATGCTTATGGGCATTGAGCTTACGCTTGAAGAGGCATTTACAGGAGTGACACGCTCTATAACCCTCACTAAAGAGATTCCCTGCAGCGCTTGTAAAGGCACAGGGGCAGAGTCTTTCCAGACCTGCGACAGATGCAAAGGGAGCGGCAAGCTTCAGACGTCAAAGGGCTTCTTCAGGATGTCTCAGGCCTGCCCTGAATGCGGGGGAACAGGCAGGAAAGTTACAAGCTTATGCAAAAGCTGCTCTGGCAGGGGTAAGACCCTACGCACAGATACCATAAAGGCAAAGATACCTGCCGGCGTTGATACAGGCTCTGTTGTCAAACTTAAAGGTATGGGCGGCGCAGGTGAGGCAGGAGGCCCTCACGGAGACCTCAGGATAGAGGTTACTGTTAAGCCCCATGCATTATTTACCAGAAAGGAAACCGACCTTTATTTAGATGTACCAATTACATTCGGCGAGGCTGCTTTGGGTGCGAAGATAGAGGTGCCTACAATTGACGGCTCAGCTGTCATGACCTTGCCTGCTAGCACACAGGGAGGGCAGAAGTTCAAGCTGTCAGGGAAAGGGTTCCCATCGCCTAAAACCGGCAGCAGAGGCAATCAGTATGTTGTAGCAAAAATAATTGTGCCAAAGGATATCAGCAATAAAGGCAAGGATGCAATAAAAGAGATCGAATCTTTGTACAAGGAAAATCCGAGAAAGGATATTCTGGGGAGGAGATAATGGCGAAAAGAGACAAAAAAGAGCCTTTATATATGATTAGCGTAGTGGCAAGGATGCTGGGGGTCCATCCCCAGACATTAAGGATGTATGAAAGAGAAGGATTCATAACGCCGCGGAGGATAAAACGCCTGAGATTATATTCTGAAGATGATGTGGATAAACTGCACTTAATTTTAAATCTCACAAAAGAGATGGGCGTAAACAAGGCCGGGGTTGAGATAATTTTAAGGATGAGGCACAGAATCGAATCCCTGCAGAAAGAGATGGAAGACATCATGCAGATGATGGATGAGGATATGAGGCATCATTTTGAGGAAAAGATAAAGAACGTATTTTTTGAGGATGAGGAGGAGTAAGAGATGAGAATGGATAAATTGACGATAAAGAGCCAGGAGGCAATTCAGGCTGCCCAGGGTTTTGCTGAAAAAAGAGGTAATCAGGAACTCCAGCCAGAGCACCTTCTTTATGCCCTGCTTGAGGATAAAGAAGGCATCGTACCGCAGATATTAAAACGGCTTGGGATTAATTCGCAGGACGTACAGCGCGACCTTGAAAAAGAGATAGAGAAACTCCCAAAGGTACTCGGAGCAACTCCGATGGGACAGCTTTATATATCCCAGAGGCTTAAGCAGGTCATTGAAAAAGCATTTAAGGAGGCAGAGCATCTAACTGATGAATACGTAAGCGTTGAGCACCTTCTGCTTGCAATTGTTTCAGACGGAGGGGCTGCGTCCGACCTGCTGAAAAGATACGGGGTCACGCCTGATAAGGCCATGTCAGCAATGCGAGAGATCCGCGGCACACAGAGAGTGACTGACCCAAATCCTGAAGACAAGTATCAGGCCATTGCAAGATA
>CAZBSJ010000298.1:0-2350 GCA_964494165.1 uncultured Nitrospiraceae bacterium | reverse complement strand
CATAACCCCCATAAGATAGCATCTCTCATGCAGGCAATGCAGTCTGTAAGAGAAAGGGTCTGTTATATCTTTCAGCCACACGGCTATGCTCCAACAAGGATGATGAAGGATGAATATGTAGAGGCGTTCTCAGAAAACCTGAGAAAAGGTGACCATCTCATTTTGCTCCCAATTTTCTATGCCGGGGGCACTGTAACAAAAGATATATCGAGCCATGACCTTGCAGACGGTATTAAAGCAAGGGGAAAATCTGCCGAGGTCTGCGAGAGGGCTGAGATTCTGGCAAAAATCAGCAATTGGGATAACTATATAGTCATGGGAGCACGCGACGAAAGCCTGGCAGTGTTTGCAGAAGAAATAGCAAAGACTCTATCGAGGATGTAACCCCTTATGTCTTTTTTGCTTTTAGTACTTCGGGCTTAACCTTTAAAGACTCTTCCATCATAAGGAGATATTTAAGGTATTTGAAGCCGAATTTCATAAGGGCAACTTCGTCTGTCTTCATTTTCTCTATCTCTTCCTGAGGTATGTCAAATACATCCAGGAATTTACTGTCAAAGACAAATCTTTTGAACCTGTCCAAATCATAGCTTGCCATGTAGAACTGCGTCTGCTTTTTGGGGTCTAAAGCGGTTTTTCCGGGAATATCCCTTCTCATTAGAATGCTTTTCCATTCACGGTTCATCTCATCGTACAGGCTTGACTCCTGGTCCTTTCTCCAAGAATCAACAGTCCAGTCAGCGTCTTCCTCGTAACCTAAGCAATGCTGTTCTTTTACAAAGAAGTAGAATTCCTCATGAATTATCGAATCGTCCACCTTTTTTTTAAGGGTTGCCTGGCCAATAGGATAATATCTGCAGCTTACAGGCCTGTCTGTGTAAATAGAACATCCTTCAGGGAAGCTTACGAACATGCAGCTTCTTTTTTCATCATTGTTCATCTTCAGATAAATATACGGATGCGAGGATTTTTCATCTATTTTGGAATATGTATACTTCTCGAGAAACTCTTCTGATGACATCTTGAGCCTGTTTTTCATTCTCAGAACGTCATATGGCGTCAGCATTATATCAATACTGCTGCAGCATTTTGTAAAACACTTTATGTCTTTGTGGCACCTGAATTTAAATTCTGTCCCGGCATCGAGACGGGTCGTATCAACAACTTTCATGTTAAACATTCTAATACCTTTCCTTTTTTTTGAAATTTCAATATTTTTTCACAAAGTATACAGCCCGGCCATTTCATGCAAAAGCTTAAACGGCTGAGGATAAAATTAGCTCTGCGAGATTATATATTTTAACATTATTGCGTGGTGAATGATAATGAAATCCTATAAGCTTTCAGGCCAGTTTGTTTTCCTTACCCCGGCAGATTCGAGGAGTTGTATCGCCATATTCAGTATATTTTTAATGTTTTCGTCAACAGGCCGGCCGAAATTTTCCTGGTCAAAAACAGGGATGTGAACCGTGACATCAGGCCGCATCTTTCTGTCATGAGAATATGTTAAGGTTGCAGTATCAATTGTCGTTGATTCGCACATGTGTATTGGAGTGCAGGTGTTTGACAAAGCCTCTGCAATCTTCATTACTGCAGTTTCTGTCTCTTTATATTCAGGAGAGTTAGGTGTGGCTTCTTTTCCGGGAACAGAGAATGTCCCGTACAAGCTGATTTGAAACCCAATCTGGATAAGTTTACCTTTTTTCGCTATGTAATAGGGCTCAACATCACAGCAGACCTTATGCTTTTTTATAACTTCATGCAGTTCGTCTTCGCTTTCGAACAGCCCTTTTATGTTTAACTTCCATTCCATCGTGCGTCCTTAATTAAGTTTATCAGAAAATATTAGTTTTGAGTGTGCTTATCAGCAAGGATATTTCCTTGACATATTGCCGGGCAATTCGTAAAATCTATTCATGTCTACGGAAGATAAGGTAGTTCTAAGATTTGATGACGGCAAGGTTCTTAAGGGATATCTGAAAGAGTTCTCTCAGGAGTCTCAGAAGATATCATTTGAGGAGCTTGGCGACAAAAAGTTCAGGAGTGTAGCTGTCGAGGACCTAAAGGCAATCTTCTTTGTCCGTGGCTTTGAGGGCGATAAAAAGTATAAGGAGCAGAAAAAGTACGGTATCAGCAAGAAGAAGGGCAGGAAGATATTCATACGCTTCAGGGATAACGAATCCCTGATGGGATATCTTGAAGGCGATATGCCGTGGGACAAGGGATTTTTCCTTTCCAAGCCTGATCAGAAAAAGACCGGGTTTTTTATTCTTCCCGGAGATGAAAAGAGCAATAACATTAAAGTTTATGTCATAAAGTCAGCTGTAAAAGACATTGCAGCAATGCCTTA
>CAZBSJ010000297.1:0-2359 GCA_964494165.1 uncultured Nitrospiraceae bacterium | reverse complement strand
ACGGCAGTACCAAAGCAATAGGTCTTTCCTGGGAATACCATGTCAGCTCAGCCTCTATCTTTTCAAGATTCAATTTGCCGAGCTTATGAAAAGTTGCAACTACCCCTGTTTGATAAAAGTCAGACATATCTTACCTCCTTCTTTAATTCTGTTATTTTATGGCAGGTGGCATTTTATGCAGCTCTCATTGCTCCATCCCAAGTGGTTAACAGAATAAGGCCGCATGCCCTTAATCCCGTGGCAGGCATCACATTGTTCATATCCTTTAACGGGATGAGGTATGGATATTGATATCCTCTCCGGAGCAGATAACATTTCGGGGGACTGTATCAGGGCAAAGATCGCTGTTGCCATGACGACAATGATGCCTGCTGCGATTGACAGTTGCGTTGAATATACCTCTCTCATATCAAACTCCTGAAATCAAACTAAACAAAGTTAAAGCTCTCGGACTGAACCCTTTCAAGAGGAATTCCCAATCTATCCAGCGCTCTTTTGACAGCTATCTGCATTGGCTGTGGTCCGCAGACAAGGTATTCATAGTCAAGCCTTTGTTCAGACAGATGCCTTGCCATTACCTCAGCGGTTATAAATCCTTTCTCCCCATCCCAGCCATCAGGCGCCTGTTCAAGGATATATACAACTTTTAAATTCAATCCCTTTTTCATATCCTCTATTTCTTCAAGAAAGGTTGCATCTTCCAATGTCCTGCTTCCATAAAAGAGGATAACAGGCCGCATATCAAGTCTATCACGCATGGTTCTCAGTATGCTCATTATGGGCGTTATGCCAACGCCTCCTGCGATAAAGACGTAACCCTGCGACCTGTGACGGTCAATGGTGAATGTGCCGTATGGGCCATCAATATAAGCACGGGCGCCGGGTTTAATCTCGTCAATTTTGGAGGTAAAATCTCCCAGTTTTTTGATGGTCATCCCAAGTCGCCCCGGGTTCATTGCGCTCGAAGAGAAAGAAAAGGGATGTTCCCTTATAGAAAAGGGCGATTTTTCTATGGTCAGCCATGCAAACTGTCCTGGTCTGAAATTCATGCCTTTATGTCTTTCAGGCTTGAGCACTAAAGTCCATGAATTGCCGCGTTCCTTAATAACCTGTTCAACAATATAAGGATATCTCAACATTAACAAAGGGTTCAGTATGCGGGTATACGCCAGCGCAAGGATCCATGCAATTACCATGGAAATCCATAACCAGCGTTTAAGAGGCTCCTGCAAATAGTAGCTTACGCCCACAATATGTACCATTGATAATGCTACGGCGACTACCGATATATAGCCATGAATAATCCTCCAGTGTTCATATACAAGGCCGAGTTTAAGTCTATAAAGAGAGGTCACGATAATTATTCCAAAAGCAAGAAGCCCCCCGACGCCTATAGTTATCCACCACGGAGAGTCAATGGGGTTTAGAAAAACAATAGCTGCCGGAGTCGAGACAATAATTATGGCTGGATGGAGCAGAATAAATGAAAATGCGATCAGAGAGACGAGACGGTGAAAATGATAAACTATATCAATTCCGTAAGGAGATGTGATCCTCTTAAAACGCCCTGTCAGAAAAAACTGCCATCCCATCATCGAAAGGCCCATAAATCCGAGGCCGACTGAAAATTCCCTCCAGAATCCCCGCCCCGGCGGGGTCACGCCGGCCAGAAGCACAAAAAGGGGCGCCACGCTGACAGCAAGATAAACGCTAATCCAGAACGCTCCGTAAAGAATAGCCCTCATAAAGCACGCACCTTAATTGACGCTGAATATGGTTTTATTTCCCCCCTGATCTGCACATACCTCGCAATGCCGCTACGGGTAATCAAGCCTGTAATTGCATCTCCCTCCCTAACAACAAGCCTCCCTGTGTCTTCTGTTATCATCTTTTCAAGCGCTTTCATTATATCGTCATCTGGAGATACCTCCCATTGTTCCCTATGCCTTGCATATATATCCGACACTTTTTTTTCCTTAAAAAGATTTGCAGGAATCTCCTTTACTTCTTTCAGGGTTATTATCCCGATATATTTTCCCCCGGAAACAACAGGGAACCCTCCATATCCATATTTAAGAAAGTAGCCATTTACAAGTTCATCAATCGTAATTAACGGCCCTACGGTAATTAAGTCTCTCACCATGACATCTCCGACCTTAACACCGGAAAGGGATTCCTGAAGTATTGACTGCTGATAACTTGCCTGTGCTGCTGTGTAGAGAAACCATCCTATGAGCATGAACCACAATCCTCCCGGCATCCCTGCAAAAATCGAGAATATCCCGAAGAAGATAAAGAACAGGGCAATACCACGGCCTATGCTCGATGCCTTCTGTGTTGCATAGAAAAAGTTTTTCTT
>CAZBSJ010000296.1:0-2369 GCA_964494165.1 uncultured Nitrospiraceae bacterium | reverse complement strand
GTATGCTTAAAGAGATATGAATTCTACCCACTCACTTTGGAGAAGAACCATAATTTTTATTTCTGGTTTGGGTTTGGTGTATTTAGGCTTAAAAGTAATTATAACTGGGGGGCTTTATGTTAAAGGCATCTACTCTAATTATGGAGATTTTAATATTCCAGTGGGAATTATTTTTATGATGTTTGGTGTAGTCTTTATAATTTTTTCACTATTGAAAAGAAAGAAGGAAAATAAATAGCTAGGACGTATAATGAGAGACTTTAATGGGACGGTTCTATTAAATGGAGAAAAAATAAAGATACCTTATAGCGGGAGAATAAAAATAATAGGAGGGAAGGACTGAGATGAGAAAGAGACGAATGTATTGGGAATTATTATTATGCATGATGATATCTTTTATAGTTGTCCCCTGTATTTCCTCTTTTGCCGAGACAACAGCAACCTATACCTACGATGATCTGAACCGTTTGATACGGGTGCAGTATGGAGATGGCTCTTCAATAGAATATGGCTATGACGAGGTCGGCAACCGGACAGTAAAGGAGACCCAGCCGCCATGCTCAAATTTGCCTGTGAGGATTGCAGGCGGAACGCCTCAGTACTTTTCCAGCCTTCAGGCTGCATATGATGCAGCAGGAAACGGGGCGATTATCCAGATTCAGGCGTTAACTTTTCTTGAAACCCTGAACTTTAACCGCCCAGTATCTGTAAATCTGCAAGGCGGTTATGACTGCGGTTATTTAAATAATATCAAGAATACGATGCTGAATGGGTCTATGACAATTGGCGATGGATCAGTGACCATCGAAGGCGGAAGCTTTATTGTGCAGAACTAGAGATTGCCTGTTATAAGAACGCTAACAATATGCTAAAAAGGAGGATAAGATGAAGAAAAAAATTGTGTTCTTGGTTGCAGGAATTTTATTGATTGGAGTAAGTCTGTATGCAGCAGGAGACCTGACAGTAACAGGAAACATAACAGCGAACAAGAAGTTTCAGGCCGGGCAGGTGAATAACCAGAACGCATGGGTTACAGTGACATTTCCAACCCCGTTTGACACAGTGCCGGTTGTTGTTGCAACAGGCATATGGGTAAATACCTCACAGCCGTATTACTTTGTGCAGCTGAGAAATGTGACAGCAACAAAATTCGAATTCAGGGCAATAAACCACGGCGGCGGTACGAATACAGCTACAACCAATATCATCAACTGGATAGCCTTTGCGCCGTAAATAAAAGGCTTAATAACATCAGATGCGGGCTAAATCCCGGAGCATTTAAAAATGAAACAGAGCCGTATTTTTTAAGATAGCGTTGGCGCAGATATGCCAACGCTATTTGTTGCTTATTCATCAATCCATGAACGCAGAAAATGGGACTGTAATACATTCTTATTATTCAGAAAATCTTGAGAGTTAATTAAAGGAAAACAAAAAATAGTTTAATAGTTCATTCAGTAAGTTAAAAAACTTCTCTTATTTCTCAAACAATCCCGTTAGAATGTTTGTCTGCTGTTCGATGTGGGTAGCAATATTATCCTGCTCTTCCTTCAGCTTATAAAGTTCATCCGCAATATTAAGAGCAGCGAGTATGGACGCCTTAAGCGGGGTGGTATTGGGCGCATTGTTGTACACCTCTTTTATGCGGCTGTCTACAAAGGCAGCGACCTTATTGATATGCTCTTCAGGCGCATCGCCTTTTACTGTATATTTCTGCCCCAGAATATAAATGTCCACGCTTCCCATTGCTATGTTACCTCAATGGTCTCGAGCTCATTCAAAAGGCGTTCGACCTGATTCTTAATCGCCATTTTTTCAGCCTGGATTTTTTCGATGTCCTGGTCTTTTGCCTTTAGTTTGAGTTCAAGTGCTTTTACTTTTTGCTCGAGGGCTGTTTTTTCTTCTTTCAGAAGTGTAACTTTTATGATTGCCTTTGCTATCTTGTCGTCAAGATGCCTGAGCCTTTCCAGCGGGGTGAGATTTTTTTTGTCCTGCACCTCGGTTTTCTGCACAGGCTCCTTTTTTTTATAGGGCGTAAAAGACTCGTCATCATCAAAAAGGGATTTGTTCCTGTTCATGCTGTTAAAATAACAAATCCGCTGGGGTATTGCAAGACATCTCTGCGACTAAAGATTCTGAAGAGTTTCCTGCTCTGTTTCTTCCTCTTTCTGTTCAACAGATTTTATGTATTGATAATATGAAGTAAGGACGCGTTTTACAAAATTCCTTGTCTCATCATAGGGGATATCTTCAATGAACTCATCCAGAGATTTGTATTTGCCTGCCTCCTGCCATCTTCTTACAGCTATCTCGCCTGCATTATATGCCGCGATGGCAGCTGGCAATGAGCCGAATTCTCTGATAAGGGA
>CAZBSJ010000295.1:0-2385 GCA_964494165.1 uncultured Nitrospiraceae bacterium | reverse complement strand
CCCACTGCTGCCTCCCGTAGGAGTCTGGACCGTATCTCAGTTCCAGTGTGGCCGTCCGTCCTCTCAGACCGGCTACCCGTCTTAGGCTTGGTGGGCCGTTACCCCACCAACTACCTGATAGGACGCAGGCCCATCCTTAAGCGGATTGCTCCTTTTACCTCAGGCATTTCAGCCCGTGGTCTTACGAGGTATTAGCACCGCTTTCGCGGTGTTATCCCTCTCTTAAGGGCAGGTTACCCACGTGTTACTCACCCGTGCGCCACTAATCCAGAAAAAGTATTGCTACTCTCTCTGGACCCGTTCGACTTGCATGTGTTAAGCACGCCGCCAGCGTTCGTTCTGAGCCAGGATCAAACTCTCATTAAACACCAAAAACTCAGAAATTATTTTGGGGCCTACTTTTATGTTTTCAAAGAACGGAAGTCTCTATACTACCTTAGCCCTTTTTTAAAAGTCAAGGTAAAAAATAGAGAGGTGAAAATAAAAGCTATGCGCAGTGCATAGCCTCTTTTTATTTATCTAACAAAGACCGTTTTTCAGGTTATTAAACCAATCACTACTATGCTTGATTATATGATAACATTTCCCATATCAGAGTCAACAGGCAAATAAGTCCGAATAACAGTAAATTTATACAATGTAATCCAGCTTTTCTCTTAATAACTCACAAAAGCTTTACTTTTGTGCTGTTTTTAAGGCTCTCAGACAACCCGGAGACTGATTGCCACCATATATTAAGTGATTTTTCCAATATGTTTTTTTAAAGCTTAATACAGCAAAAAAACTTTTCCTCATACCTCGCCAAGAAAAAAATTCCCAGTCTTCTCACGCTGTATGGTAGATGAAGGCCCATGCCCTGAGAAGACTTTTGTCTCAGGAGGCAAAGACAGCAATCTTACGAATGACTTTCTCAGTCTTTCAATATCTCCGCCGTAGAAATCAGTCCTTCCAACAGAGCCGGCAAAAAGCGTGTCTCCTGTAAATACCACATTTTCACTATAAAGACTTATTCCTCCGGGACTATGCCCCGGCGTGTGTATAACAACAAAACTTAAATTGCCAAATCCTATATTGTCCCCCTCATTGACAAAGATATCAGGCTCAGGCAGAGGAGCAAGTTCATATCCCCAGAAAGCAGCCTGGTCTCTTGCGCCTTCGTATATCTCAAGCTCATCTTTATGGATAATTATCTTTGCCCCTGTTTCTTCCTTAATCTCTGTAACTGCGCCTATATGGTCAAAGTGAGCATGAGTGCAAACAATATACTTAACCTTGAGATTATTATCCTTTACGACTTCCAATATTCTGTCCGGCTCGTCCCCCGGGTCAATGACAATTGCCTCATTTGAATTCTCATCCGCCACTATAAAGCAGTTAACCTGAAGAGGCCCCACAACAATCCCCTGCAAAAACATTTCAGTCTCTCCTTTCAGCCTTTCTTTTCATCATATCAAACATATAGCCAAGTTCTTCGCTCTTTAGCAAATAACTCATGAACAGATAAATAATAACGCACGCTGCCATTGTACCGGACAGATAAATAGTCTTTTCGATTACCCTGCCGCCTTCTCTCCATAAATCGCCGTGAAGCAGAAACCAGCCTGCAATTCCCATTATTAATGATGAGCCGATAATCTTCAGAAAAGACTTTATTATCCTCCTGTCCCCGATACGGCCAAGTTTTTTCCGCAGAAGATAAAAAAGCAGGGTAAAGTTTACGCTTGAAGCAATTGCATGCGCAAATGCAAGCCCGCTATGTTTCATTGATTTAATTAAAATAAGACTCATGATTATATTTGTAAGAAGTGCAATAACAGCAATTTTCACAGGCGTTTTTGTGTCCTGCATGGAATAAAAGCTTGCCGTAACTACCCGGACGCCTACAATTGCCCATATCCCGAAAGAATAGAACAATAATGCCTGGGCTGTTCCGACTGTTGCGTTGTAATCAAACACCCCGCGCTGGAAAAGTATATTCACGATAGGCTCTCTCAATGCAATTAATCCTGCCATTGCAGGGACAGTGATAAAGAAAAGAAGCCTTAGGGCAAAAGAAAAATCATCCTTCAGCTTATCCATTTCTCCTTTTACAGCATGTTCTGACAATGAAGGCAATACTGCCATTCCCATTGCAACGCCGAAAATGCCGATAGGAAACTGTATAAGACGCATCGAATAATACAGATATGTAACGCTTCCTTCCGGCAGAAAAGATGCAAAGATCGTGCTCACAAAAATATTTATCTGTGAAACTGCCATGCCCATTGTTGCAGGCAATATCAGAACAAACATCTGTCTAAGTCCCGCATGTTTAAAATCATACTGAGGTGCAAGAGAATATCCGTTCTTGAAAAAAGACGGCACCTGAAATGCAAACTGCACAAA
>CAZBSJ010000294.1:0-2392 GCA_964494165.1 uncultured Nitrospiraceae bacterium | reverse complement strand
GTTTGCATAATTGACGTTGATTGTTCGGGTTATCAGATCTTCGTCCTCTGTTGCCGGTATTATCCTTACGATGTTTGCGTCTTTTATATAAGTATAGCCTTTGCCTTTTAATATGGAATCAATGGCATCCCAAAGAGGCACATTCCTCAGGCTTACAGTTACCTTTCCTGTTACCTGTTCATCCACGATTATGTTTATGCCGTGTTCCTGTCCTATGGCCCTCATAAGATCACGCAGTTCGACGTCTCTTAATTCAAATGAGACCAAAGGTCCTTTGCTGTTTGCAACAGAGGGCGTAATGTAAAATGCAAGATTTAAAATCATCGCTAAGAGCAGTGCCTTAGTAAAACCGGTAATGATACTTTTAATGTGCTTTGCCCCGAACCAGTTTTTATTTTTAGGTCTTATCTCCTGCATTTATTTCCCACCGCCTTTCTTTGATTTGCCATCGATTGCAAATTTATTAATGCCAAGAGGAGGGAGTATCTCCCCATTTTTTCTAAGTAAGACAGAGTCTTTTTCTATGCTGATTATCATGAAATCATTTATTCTGTCTCCTTTTCTGTAAAATCCGCCGTTTATGATTGCCATCGCTTTTTTACCGTCAGAGATTATCCCGTCAAGCTTTATGTCTAAAAGTAAATCTTCTTTTTGCAGTCTTTCTGCTGAGATTCGGTCCTCATATTTTACAAAAGGATCCCTGCCCCATTTTTCTTTAATGACTGGCTTAATCTGCTTCTGAAGCGCATCAATCTTTATGTCTGACAATGCCTCTGCAGATAAAGAGGAGGGGTTGATCAGGAAAAATATGCAGGAGAGAGCTATTGAAGCCTTCAACGCTAACTTTGATCCATGCATATCATATTTTACATCTTGTCCACTTAATCTTGCATCTTTTCTTTTCAAGGTTTTTTCCTCAGATAGGTCACTGCTTTTAAAAATGCAATGCCTGAAGGGTATAGCACGCTGTTTGTCTCGAATTTCAAATCCTGTACCAGGAAAAGATTGTGTCTTGTCTCAATGTTTTTTATAAAATCATAAAGCTCTCTGAACTTTACCCTTAATTCTATTTTTATTCTAAGCTCTATGAACTTATCCTTGTATTCAAAACCCTCTGGCGAGATGGATATAAAATCAACCCTTGCCATGCTGGCTTCCCGGCTTATCGCTGCAAGCATGCCTGAAAGGTCTTCAGCTTCAGGCAAGGTTAGTTTTTCTATCTCCGGTTCTTTCTGAAGTGCTGTCTGGGAGGAAAGCATCATATTTATTGCCTCTATCTCGCTTTTTAAATTCTTGGCTGTCTGTTGTTTTGTTTTAGCTTTCTGGGAGGTAGGGGAATAAAGCATCATGTGAAATACTGCAAATAAAGCCGCAATGACGGTTATAAATGAGATTATCCTTTCTCTTTGTGAGAGTTTATCGAATCTGTTTTTAATAGTCTTTATGTCCATTTTATTTTAGCCTTTAGTTCGAAAGATATGTCTTTTTCACCCTTCTGGGCAAAGACTATCTCGACCTCATAAAAATAATGAGAAGCCTCAAGCGCGGAGATCATATCCGCTACTCCCAACTGACTGGTTGAAAAACCCTTAATGTTCATATGCCGCAGGCCTTGATCCTGCCTGGATTCTATGGAAGAAAGCCATACATTTTCAGGCACAAGAACTGAAAGGTCACTCATCACCAGGCTCCATCTGGGTGCTGTTCTTATTGCCTCTATTATCTCCTTTTCGCCTGATAAAATTTCAGGCGGGGGCGGCGGCAGAATCCTCTGCTGAAGCTCTGCTTTTTGCTGGGTCAGTCTCTTTATCTCTGAGTCAAGTTTCCTGACCTCAGTGATTTTGAATAACCACAGCAGTGTCATGACAAGCATATAAACAGCAATCCCTGCTGATAAATAATAGAAAAGACCTTTTTTCTTTGCCTCGGGTTTTCTAATGCCTGTTGGAAGAAGGTTCAGCGTTTCTTTCAAGAAGCCCTCCTTGCAAGACCGATCGCAACAGAGAATCTGGGCCCCAAAGGCCTGAGCTTTTCATCTTTTATCGAGAAACTGTCGAATGGGTTTGGCACGCTCACAGGTACATCGAACATCTGAGAAAAATAATTTTTTACTGTATGGCTTATTGCAACTCCGCCGGTCAGTATTACTTCGGCAAAGGTCTTCTCTTTGAAAGTAGCCTTGTAATAATCTATTGACCTGAACACCTCTTTAAGCAGCTGGTCCATAATATCCTGCATTTTTTCAACAGGGCCTTCAAGCATGATATTTTCCGCCTCTGTTTCTGAAAGCCCTTCATTTAACAGCTGGTTTCTTATATTCTCACCGCCTATGTCAATGGATCTTGTCAGCCGTAATGCTCCAGCCTTAACAATGTCTATCTCCATGCTTTTT
>CAZBSJ010000293.1:0-2402 GCA_964494165.1 uncultured Nitrospiraceae bacterium | reverse complement strand
AAGGAGCAGGAAATCCCGTCACTTTACGGCAATATCTCAGGACTGAAAGGCAACCAGCTTCATTTACTCGAAAGAATTTACCGCAGGAAGATTTCTTCAGACAGGATAATTACGCCTGAACTTGCGAGATATCTGACCGAACTCTCATCAGAAATCGGGCGGCAGATAGGGCTCCTAATAACAAGGGAAGGCAAGATAACCCATGTAATCGTGGGAGACGCAAAGGGTATTTTTATCCCTTCGCTTGAGAATTTTCCTTTGGGCAGAAGCGCTTTGAGGGGCCTGCGCCTTGTACACACACACCTTAAAAATGAACCGTTGAATCAGGATGACTTAACAGACTTTGCGCTTCTCAGGTTAGACATAATTGCCGCGATAGGAATAAAAAACAGCCTTCCGGAGGACATATTCGTTGCCCATTTGATGCCTCAGGGAGCTGACAGGCCGATAGAGATTTTGCAAAAAGAAAACTTTCACCGCTTTGACCTTGATTTTTCCTCGTTTATCGATGCACTTGAAGAGGAGATGGACAGAAAACGCGTCTTTGACCAGAGGGATAAGCGTGAAAAAGCTATTCTGGTAAGCGTATCTCAGAAGCCGAAGTATGAACAGGAAGACTCTCTGGAGGAACTGAAGGAGCTTGCTGCTTCAAGCGATGTGTTTGTGCTGGATACTGTGATCCAGAGACCTAAAGAAATAAATCCAAAATATCTGATGGGAGAGGGAAAGCTTAAGGAACTGGTTATCAATGCCTTGAACAAGGGAGCTACGCTTTTGATATTTGATCAGGATCTAAACCCGTCCCAGGTAAAGTCCATAACAGAACTGACCGAGCTTAAGGTAATTGACCGCACCCAGCTTATTCTTGACATATTTGCAAGACGGGCGCACAGCAGAGACGGAAAGGTTCAGGTAGAACTTGCCCAGCTGAAATACAGGCTGCCCAGATTAACAGGCAAGGGAACTGCAATGTCACGCCTTATGTGAGGCATTGGCGGAAGGGGGCCCGGAGAAATGAAGCTTGAGATAGACAGAAGGCGGGTAAGGGAAAGGATAATACTTATAGAAAAGGAACTCAGGTCTTTGATTGAGGCAAGAAAGCAGAGGAAACAAAGGAGGGTTGACAGAGGAATTCCCATAGTCTCGATAATCGGCTACACTAATGCAGGTAAATCCACTCTCCTTAATTCATTGACAAAGAGCAGTGTTTTTGTTGAAGAGAGGATGTTCGCAACACTTGATACTGCAAGCAGGAGGCTGAGATTTCCGCGTGAAAGGGATGTAATCATAACTGATACTGTAGGGTTTATCAGAGACCTTCCAAAGGATCTGATGGCTGCCTTTAAGTCAACGCTTGAAGAACTTCAGGATGCAGACCTCTTATTGCATCTCGTTGACATATCAAATCCGAGGTTTGAGCAGCAGATAGAGTCTGTTGAGAATATACTCAAGGAACTGAATCTGTCTGATAAGAGAAAAGTGATAGTTTTTAATAAAACAGACAAGCTGACCTCTGAAGAAGTCGGGAATATAACTATCAGATACAATGCGGTTGCTGTCTCAGCGCTTGATCCTTCTACTTTCGGGCCATTGCTTGATGTTGTTGAAGATAAGGTGTGGGTTGAAGAAATTAGCTCTGATAATGCAGACATTGCTCCAAAATTTCTTTAACTCGATAATATATTGAGATTATCCTGATATTTTGTGCAGAGAAAACCATACGCGTCAAATATTAGTGTAAGGTAAATTGAGGTATCGTCCGCCTCGGCGGATCGCAATTTCAGCATTATATGTCATCGAAAAGATGAAAAAATAAATCAAATAAAGTTATAATAAACACCTATGGAATTTGCGCCAAAATGGATAGCTTGGGAAATAACGAGGAGATGCAACCTCAGATGCGTCCACTGCCGTTCTTCATCCGAGTCTGAGATTAAAGGGCATCCTGACTTTTCTCTGGATGAGGCATACAGGGTAATTGACGACATCGTAAGCTATGCAAAGCCTGTTGTTGTCCTGTCAGGCGGAGAACCTTTGATAAGAAAGGATGTATTTGATATCGCAAAATACGGGACAGAAAAAGGCCTGAGGATGTGCCTTGCAACCAACGGCACCTTAGTCACAGATGATGTATGCGGAAAGATAAAGGAATCAGGCATCAGAATAGTATCTCTCAGTCTCGACGGCTCGAATGAATCTGTTCATGATGACTTCAGGAGCCAGAAAGGCGCTTTTTCAGGCACAATAAATGCCGCCAGGCTTTTTAAAAAATACGGGATTGAATTTATCATAAATTCCTCATTCACTAAGAGAAATCAGGAAGAGATCCCCAAAGTATACAAGCTAGCAAAAGAACTGGGCGCAACAGCATGGTATATGTTCATGATAGTGCCTACAGGAGG
>CAZBSJ010000292.1:0-2420 GCA_964494165.1 uncultured Nitrospiraceae bacterium | reverse complement strand
AGTCATTTATTGTCTTGTATTTCCTGAAGAGATTTTCAGTGACCTTGTTTACATGCACATCCGTTGTCTGCGCAGAGAGTACTGTTGCTACAAGCAGTTCAAAGGAATTTCTGTAATTCAGGGCTGTTTTGGGTTCAGGATATTCTTTTTTAAATCTCTTTAGGATCTCAAGAATCTTTTTTTTGTTTTCCACAAAACCTCCACACAGACCGTACTACCTAAACAGTCTTATTCACAAAAATCCTGCTTTAATCCAGCAACATCATTTTGTTTAAATAGCCTAAAGCTCCAGCAGTCTTTTCTTTATGTCAATCGCTGCAACAGCGCCTTCACCGGCAGCAATAACCACCTGATCATTTCCCTGATTCAACGGGCCAACGATATAAAGGCCGCTGAGCGAGGATTCGTAATTCGGATTCACGATATACTTGAAATCCTTGTTGTCTTTTTTTAGCCCAAGTTCTGATAAGAACGCGTCATTAAGCTTATATCCGAAGTGAAGCATTATTACCTCGCAATCTATCTTCCTTCCATCATCAAGCTCAACCGCCTCCATTCTGTCATTCCCGATAATCTTGACCGGCCTGCCTATTATAAGCGGGATATTCTCATCCTCAAGCTCCTGCTTATACTCTACAGGGGCCTTATCAGTATAAAGAAGCAGGGTTATATCTTTCGTAAACATTTCTTTCATGGCTATTGCAAGGTGAATGCTTTTTATATGATTTCCTATCACAACGAGCTTTTTGTTTGTTGTCCTGTAGCCGTCGCAGTCAATGCAGGTGAAAAGGCTTGTCCCGAGAAATTTATGAAGGTTCTCGATGCTTGGCATATTGTCGTATACGCCGGAGGAGACAATAACAAACCTTGCAAGATATGAATTGTCCTTTGTAGAGACCTCGAAGTATTCTTTTTTCAGCACCTTAGTCACAAGCCCTTTTTCAATTTTCACATTAAAACTTTTGGCTTGTTCAAGCCCGAGCTTTATGATCTGCTCCCCTGAAATTGCCTTTTGCGTTAAAAAATTCTCTATATGCTTTGCATGGTGGGTCCTTCCTCCGCCCCTGTCTATGAGCAGCACATTCCTGTTATACCTGCCTAAGTAGATTGCTGCCTGAAGCCCTCCGGGGCCTGCGCCGATAATAATACAGTCATAAATTTTTGTTTCTGCCATAAAAGAATTTTATCACATATTGAAAATATTATATTTTTTATATCTTGAAATTCGACTCTGTTGAGATACAATTATAAGAAAGAAGGTAATTAATAACGGATTTTTATTATGGAGGTGTTTTATGCCCAAAAAAGAGTCAAAAGAGGTTGTAAAGACTGAGCCCTCAAGGCCGCTCTCGCCTTTTGAGGAGATGGAGAAGCGGTTTGAGGAATTTTTCAGAAGGCCGTTTTCCATGCTCGGCCATTCGTGGATGCCGGGCCTCAGACTCAGCGAGATCGCAGAGGTCTCACCTACAGTGGATGTCTTTGAAGAAGGGAATGACATAGTTGTTAAGGCTGAACTGCCCGGGATGAAGAAAGAGGAGATAGACGTTAATATTACTGATAATGCCATAACCATTTCTGGTGAGAAGAAGAAGGAAGAGAAGGTCGAAAAAAAGAATTACTTCAGGATGGAGCGCTCATACGGCTCATTCACCCGCTCGTTCCGTTTGCCGGCTGAGATCCAGACCGATAAGGTGAAGGCGAATTTCAAAGACGGGATTCTTGAGATAAGGGCGCCGAAGACAGAAGAGGCAAAACAGAAAGAGAAGAAGATACAGATACAGTAAGATCCGCGCGGTTAAGGGGTCGGGGCAAACAGCCATACGTGAACCCCGACCCCTTTAACCCTATAACCTAGAACCTCATCCTTACCCTGTAAGTAAGTTTTGTTTCCTTATCCTTTGGAACAGGAATATTGAATTCAGCAGTGAAAGCCTCTGTTTTTTCATGTTTATGCGAGGAGCTAAGCATTGTCCAGTCTCCGGGAATGGGTTCTATCACCTTCACGACAACACCCTCTTTTTTGTGATTCCGTAATGATATCTCAAATGCAGCCTCATAAGTATCATAAGCAACCTTTTTCCAGTCAGTCTGTTTTCTGCTTCCAACAACATCAAATGCGTCTCCCAGCTTAAGACGCACTTTCTCATCTTTCGGGGTATGGTCTATCGAATCCTCGCCTACAAACTGCAGGCTGCCTTCACTCTCATGCTTATAAACCCGCACTGTGCCCTTTGGCAAAGGCACACCAAGATTGTGCTCTTTCTTATTGGCTATCTCCACAAACACCCCGATCTTCTGATTGGATATCTTTTCTCCGTAACTGTTCCGGTAATAATACTGCGCGCCGTAATATATGAGTTCTTTGTTTACGAAAAGTCTTTGCAGAATGCCCCGTGGCTTGCCACGGGGATGAATGCATG